>JBJKSL010000553.1:0-4772 GCA_046704145.1 Phycisphaerae bacterium | reverse complement strand
GTACCGCGAGGTCAGTTCATTGGGTTCGTCGGATTGATACAGGTAATCGTGCAGCGTGCAGACCAGCAAGGCCTGCGCGTTATCGTCCGTGCAGTAGCCGTGATGCCGCTCCGGCGTGGTCAGCCGTGCATGCTGCAGCACGCCGGTATCGTCGGTCAGGGTGTGCAAGTGACGTACATCTGGCTCGGGGAGTTCCTCCGGTCGACCGAGCCGACGCCGAAGCTGTGGCAACGGCCGCGGACGCTGGGCGCGCTCTTCCACCACCGTGCGGGCGAGATTCAAATAACTGCGGGCCACCTGTCGCCAGGTCATATCTCGACAGAAGGTGTACGCGCGTTTTCGTATCTGGTGCCGTTCCACATCGTTAACGAACAGTCGGATAATCGCCTCCGACAGGGCTGGCGAGTCGCGGAAAGGCACGAGTACGCCTCGACCTTCCGCCAGCAGTTCCTCTGCATGCCAGTATGGTGTCGAAACTACGCCCTTGCCTGCCCCGACCGCGTAGGCCAGCGTGCCCGAGGTGATCTGCTCGAGGTTGAGATAGGGAGTCACATACAGATCGGCAGCTCCGAGGTACTCAACCAACTCGTCGATTTCCACAAATCGATTTCGAAACCGTACGTGATCCTCCAGGCCAAGGTCCGACACCCGCCGCTGCAGGCTGGTGCGGTAGGCCTCGCCGTGCAGTTTTTTCAGATGCGGATGCGTCGCTCCGACCACGAGGTAAAGCGCATCCGGATATTTCTCGACCACGCCAGGCATGGCCTCGATCATGAACTCGATGCCTTTGTTGGGCGATAACAGGCCAAAAGTGAGAATGACCCGCCGGCCCTCAGCCTTGAACTGGTCCTTGTAGTAAGCCGGGTCGACGAACGGTACATCAGGTATGCCGTGCGGTATGTATGCGATGCGTTCGGGTGGTACGTTGTAGATGCTCTGCAGCATGCCTTCGGCCCGATGGCTCATGACGACAAGCCGATCGCAGATACGGCCGAGTTGTTCGATAACTCGTCGTTGCTCGGAGTTGGGCTCGGCGAGCACCGTGTGCAGGGTGGTCAACACCGGTACGCGGAGCTCGCGTATGAGTCGCAATATGTTTACGCCGGCCGGTCCGCCGAAAATGCCAAACTCATGCTGCAGAATGACCGCATCGGCCTGATTGCTGGCGATGTAATCAGCGGCGAGATTGTAATCCGTCTGGTTGTGAGCTCGCACCTGGAATCGAACCCGCGGCGGATAGCGGTATCCCTCAGGCACATCATCCATGGCGACGACGAATACGCTGCCGCAATCCAACTCGTGGGACAGCGACTCAGCCAGGTCCGTGGTGAAGGTAGCGATCCCGCACTGGCGAGGCAGGTAGTTTCCGATGACGGCCAATCGCTGCAAATCGGTGGGAATTGCCATTGTAGGTAACACGCAAGGCCTCCAGGCCCGCGATGTACGAGCCATTCAAGCATACGCAGGTGGCGGGGCTTCTGCCCACCTGCTTGCTGTACGGGATTACGTGCGGGGAAGGTCCCAGCGGTCGCTTCGGGTGAAGCCCGACCGTTCCCGGACGGCGGTGATTTCTGCTAGTGGCTCAGTGCTGCCGTTTGGCTTTCACGAAAGCGCGGAGTTTCTCGAGCGGTTGGGCGTTGACAATGTTCTTTCGAAGGGCCCAGCCGCGACGGGCGGTCTGAATGGCGAGCGGCATTTGCTCGAATTGGTCGATCGCATGGGCGTCGGTGTCGATCGCAAACTTGCAGCCCAGGTCTTGCGCGCGTCGGACGTGTGTATCCTTGAGGTCGAGTCGCACCCAGGCTCCGCTGATCTCCATCGCAGTGCCAGTGCGGGCCGCAGCAGTGAAAACCTCTTCCCAGCGGATGTTCATGGCCTCCCGGCGTCCCAGCAGCCGGCCGGATGGATGGCCGATGCAGTTCACGTATGGATTCTCGATGGCTGCAAGCGTGCGCATGGTCAGGCGGTCGGCGTCCTGTGTTTGTGCTCCGTGGATGCTCGCGACCACCCAGTCGAGTTTGGCCAGCAGCTTATCCGGATAGTCCAGCGAGCCATCGGACCGGATGTCGCACTCTGTACCGGCCAGCACGGCGATCTTGTGCCTGGCCAGCTTGCGATTGGCGGCGTGCACATCATCGATGAGCTGCTCGAGACGCTCGGCGCACAAACCGTTGGCGATGACCGAACTGTACGAATGATCGGTTATTGCGATGTAGTCATAGCCGAGTTGGCGGGCGGCCAGGGCCATCTGCTCGATGGTGCAGACGCCGTCGCTGGCGATAGTATGAACGTGCAGGTCGCCACGAATGTCATCCAAGTCTATCAGGTCGGGTACTTCCGACAGGCCGATCTCGCCCGTGTCTTCGCGAAGTTCGGCCGGTATCAGCGGCAAGCCCAACCGCGCATAGACGCCGGCCTCTTCGATGCCTGCCACTGGGATCTGGCCTTCAAACAGACCGTATTCGTTCAGCTTCAGGCCTTTGCGGACGGCCAACTCGCGCAGGCGTACGTTGTGCTCCTTGGATCCGGTGAAGTACTGCATGGCCGCCCCAAAGGACTCGGCTGGCACTACGCGCAGGTCGGCCTGGATCTCTCCACCTGCCGGGTTGTCAACCAGGATAGAGGCCTTGGTATCGCCTGCCGCCAGGATCGCACGAACCTCGGGCAGCGCAGTAAACGCGGCGATGGTCGCGGGCCCGTCGTCGGCCACGCACAACAGGTCGATGTCGCCGATCATCTCTTTACCGCGGCGGACGGAGCCGGCAATCTCAACCTGCTCGACACCGGGCCGCGAGGACATGGCGTCGCGAAGCGCGACTGCGATCGGCCGGGCGATGTGCAGCGGAGTTTTGTCCGCCGAGCGATCCAGAAACGCAATGCCTTCGAGCATCTTGTCTGCGGTCTTCTTGCCAAACCCGCGAAGCTCTTGGACCTTGCCGTCTGCGATGGCCTTCTTCAAATCAGCGATGCAACCGACAGCGAGCTTTGCGTACAGCACCTGGATCTTCTTGGGGCCCATCCCGGGGATGTGCAAAAGTGTCAGGATGCCGCTCGGCAGCGAACAGGCGAGTTCCTCGTGTAGCGCAATCTTGCCGGTGGACAGATACTCCTTGATACGATCGGCTGTGCCTTTGCCTACGCCGGGAATCTCCTGCAGTTTGTTGCGCGCAACGATAGCGGAGAGATCCTCCGCCAGGTCTTCGATGGCACGTGCCGCACGCCGGTACGACACTGCGCGGAAGGTGTCCTCGCCTTTGATCTCCAGCAGATCGGCGATTTCGTAGAGCTGTCGAGCAACATCCTGGTTTGGCATGTGTTTGTCCGCTGATTGATCCGTCGTCAGTTGTTGGACAACTAACTAATTCGCATTGACCGCCGGGCTTACGGCCTTTATTATAGCCGATGGAGGCGAAGGATTCGCTGTCCCCTGGCGCGGTGGACGATGGGATTGACCTTACAAGAATTGGCTCAGTTTTTGGATGGCGTGGGGATTCCCTGCCAAGTCGATGGCGACGCAAACCTGCGCGTTGCCAGCGTGGCCACGTTGGAAGAGGCCGGCAAGGGCCAGATCAGCTTCCTGTCCAACCCCAAGTATGAGTCGCACCTCGAAACCACGCGCGCCGATGCGGTGCTGGTTCGGCCGGAGGTCAAGCCAGGCCGGTCGATGAACCTGCTGCGTACGCCCGATCCGTATGCTGCGGTAACGGCAGCCATCGTGCGATTGCACGGCTATCGCAAGCATCCGCAGTGGGGCGTTTCTACTCAAGCGTGTATCTCGTCGGATGTTCAAATCGGTCCCAATGCCAACATCGCTCCCGGCGCACACATCGAGTCCGGGGCGGCCATCGGGGCAGACGCGACCATCTATCCTGGCGTCTACATCGCCCGCGACGTGCGCATCGGTGATGGCGTCACGCTCTTCCCCAATGTGGTCATCTATGAGGGCTGTGTTCTCGGTAACAACGTGACCGTGCACGCTGGCACGGTCATTGGCGAGGACGGCCTTGGTTACGCGCCGGTCAAGGGCAAATGGATCAAGATTCCGCAGATCGGCAACGTCATCATTGGTGATAACGTGGAACTGGGTGCCAACTGCACTATCGACCGCGCCACGCTGGGCAGCACGGTCATCGACAGCGGCACAAAATTCAGCAATCTGGTGGCTATCGGGCACGGGACCAAGGTGGGCGAGGACTGCATGTTCGTCGCACAGGTGGGGGTGGCCGGCTCCGTCACGGTGGGGCGGCACGTCACCATTGCCGGCCAGGCTGGTGTTGTCGGGCACATCAACATCGGCGAGAATGCGACGATCGGTGCCAAGGCTGGTGTCTCCAACTCTGTCGAGCCCGGCGTGACCGTGCTGGGCCAACCCGCCGTGCCCATCAACGAGTGCAGGCGGCAGATGGCTGTTACCCAGCAGTTGCCGAAGCTCAAGAACGAGGTGAAGCGTCTGAGCCGCGATCTGGCTCGCGTCCTGGCGATGCTCGACGAGGCCAAGGAAGAGAATCCACAGATGAACACAGATGGACACAGATAATTCAGCCTCGTCTCCATCTGTGTCAATCTGTGTAATCTGTGGGCTACCCTTTTTTGAATTTCGGCGCGATGGCGGCTTATTGACACAGATGAGTGCCGCGAAACCCGGATTCCCAAATCTCGAATCTCAAATCTGAGATTTGAGAGACCGGGAATTCAAGAGTCTTCATCCGTGTTGATCCGTGTTCATCCGTGGTTAAACTCTTCTCCGCATGACCGCAGCAGACCAAAACCCG
>JBJKSL010000552.1:0-5275 GCA_046704145.1 Phycisphaerae bacterium | reverse complement strand
CAACAAAATACCTGCCGCCGGGCTTGCGATCTTCCAGCTTCCCGGTGCTAATGCTCTCGACGTAGCCGACAAGGTTCGGGAGAAGATGCAGGTTCTGCAGAAGCAGTTTCCTGAAGGGATTCGCTACGATATTCCGTTCGACACGACGAAATTCGTTACTGCGGCGATCGATGAAGTCTACCTGACGCTTGGCGAAGCAGCGGTGCTCGTTCTGCTCGTCATCGTTATCTTTCTGCAGGACTGGCGAGCCATGCTGGTACCGGCGACCACCGTGCCGGTGACCATTATCGGTGCGTTCGCGGCCATGTATGCGCTCGGCTTTACCATCAACCTGCTGACACTGTTCGGGCTGATCCTGGCCATCGGCATCGTCATCGATGACGCGATTGTGATTGTCGAAAACTCTTCCCGACACATTGAGTTGGGCTTGAGCCCCAAGGACGCCGCCATCCAGGCCATGATCGAGTTGACCAGCCCGATCATTGCCATCACGCTGGTGTTGTCGGCAGTGTTTCTGCCCGCATCGTTCATGGCCGGCATCACCGGAAGGCTCTATCGCCAGTTCGCCTTGACCTTCGCGGCAACGGCGGTAATCAGCGCACTCAACGCCATGACGCTCAAGCCCGCCCAGTGTGCGTTGTATCTGCGCCGGCCGTCGGGCAAGCGGAAGTTCATCCTGTACCGCGCCTTCAACGCCGTCTACAGTCGGGTCGAGCACGGCTACAGTGTGGCCAGCCGCTGGGCGATCCGCCATCACTGGTTCATGATGGGGGCCTTCGCTGTGACGGCAGTTATCACCGCGCTGAGCTTTTTCGCTCTGCCGAAGGGTTTTCTCCCCACGGAGGATCAGGGTTACTTCATCATCAGTATCCAACTGCCCGATGGCGCCGCCCAGGATCGCACGCGTGCCGTTGTCGACCAGATCTATCCCATATTGCGTGCCAATCCTGCCATCGACAACGTCAACGCCGTGGTGGGTCGCAACATTTTCCTGGGCACGACCGCCCCCAACTTCGCGGCCTGTTACTGCACCTACAAACCCTGGAGCGCGCGCACCAGCCCCAATGAAAGCCAGAAGGCCGTCCTCGGATACCTGATGGCTGCGTTCAGCAAGGTGCCTCAGGCCAGGATTATCGCCTTCCCACCGCCGGCCATTCGCGGCCTGGGTGTTAGCGGCGGGTTCCAGATGGAGGTGGAAGACCGTAGCTCCCTCGGGCTGGCCGAACTTGGTCGCGTTACGCAAAAGCTCATCCAGGAAGGCAACGCGAATCCCGATCTGCGTGCCCTTAATACACCGTTCAGCGACACCGTTCCGCAACTTTACGTACAGATCGATCGCGCTCGGATCAAGTGGATGAATCTATCCCTCACGCAGGTATTCGACACACTGCAGACGTATCTCGGCTCGAATTACGTGAACGACTTCAATGCGTTCGGCCGCACTTACCAGGTGCGGGTCCAGGCCGAAGCCAGGTTCCGCAACAGGATCCAGGACATCGGCCTGCTCTATACACGTAACAACACGGGCCAGAACGTGCCCCTCGCCGCGGTCGTATCGGTCGAGCGGCAGGTCGGGCCGCAGACCATTTCCCGCTACAACCTGTATGAATCTGCGTCCATCACCGGCCAGGCAGCCGAAGGACTCAGTTCCGGTCAGGCGCTGAACATCATGGAGCGGCACGCCCAGTAGATCCTGCCGGAGGGTATCACCTACCAATGGACGGCCATGTCCTACCAGGAAAAGGAGGTGGGCAACCAGGCCCTTTACGTCTTCGTCCTGGCAGTGTTGCTTGTCTACATGGTATTGGCGGCCCAATACGAAAGTTGGACCAGCCCCGCCGCAGTGGTGCTTGTGGTGCCGCTAGCCCTGCTTGGCACCGTGACCTTCGTGGCTTTGCGCGGCATGTACAACAACGTCTACATGCAGGTTGGGATCGTGCTGATCATCGCGTTGGCCAGCAAGAATGCCATCCTTATCGTGGAGTTTGCGCGCGATCTACGTGCCGAAGGCAAGAGCATTGAAGAGGCCGCCGCCGAAGCCGCTCACAAGCGATTCCGGCCCATCATCATGACCTCGCTGGCGTTCATTCTGGGCGTTTATCCGCTGGTCATCGCCACCGGCGCCGGCGCGGCCAGTCGCCAAGCCCTCGGCACCACGGTGTTCGGAGGCATGATCACCTCGACCCTGCTGGCCGTGTTCTTTGTCCCCGCGTTTTTTGTGTTCACCCAGCAATTGAGCGAACGCTGGACTCGCTGGCGGAGTTCGAGACGCGAACAGGCCTCATGAGATCGTCACGATCTGGCCGGTCAACGCACTCTTCTGTTCGGCCAGGGCGATGGCCACGGCTGCTCGACTTTCCTGCGCCGTGCTGATCGAGGGATCCACGCCGTTTTCGATGCACTCGATGAAGTGACTGATCTCGCCGAGGTAGCCGTCGCCCGCGGGCATCTCGGGCACCTCCGGCTCGCCGTCCGAGCGATAGACGGTCAACGGCTGCTCCGTTCGGCAATCCCAGAACACCGAGGCGTTCTCGAAGACCGCGGTGAAGCCCATGTTGAATCCGAAGCCCTGATGCACGTCCCAGTAGCCCTCAACCTGTACGACGGTGCCGGTGCCGTAGTCCCACGACGCGTGCACGCGGTCCACGCCGCCGCCGGTGCGTTTGTAGCCCTGAGCGAACACCGACTTGGGCGTGCCCAGCAGATGGATAGCGTAGTCCACATCGTGCACGTGCAGATCGAGGATCGCCCCACCGGACTTGGTCGGGTCGCACACCCAGTTGCCCAGCGTGTAGGTGGGCGCGTTCGTCTGCCGTCGCAGGTGCAAGGCTCGCAGCGGGCCGAACTCCCCGGTCTGCACCACCTTCTTCAGCCATACGTACTCCGGCCAGAAGCGGATGCACTGAGCGACCATGAGCCGCACCGACGGACGAACGGCCGCGAGCATCGCATCGCAATCTTCAACCGAAAGGGCCATCGGCTTTTCGCACAGCACGTGCTTGCCGGCCTGCATAGCGGCTACGGCAATATCACGATGCAGAAAGGTCGGGACGCAGATGTCGACCATGTCGACGTCGCCGTCCGCGAGCAGGTCCTGCCACTTCGTGTAGGGTTTGATCGCCCCCAGGTCGCGTTTGGTTCCCTGAGCGTCTGCCAGATTGCCCCCCACCTTGGACCAGTCGCCCGCGCGTCGGTCGGCATCTGCATCACACAGTGCGACCACGCGTGCCCGGTCCCCCAGTTTCTCATACTGGTTGAAGTGATTGCGACCGATGAATCCCGCACCGATGAGCCCGACCTTGACCATTGCTTGACCTCCGCTATTGCTCTCTTGCGTGGCGAGACCTTATTTGCTTTTGGGCAAAAAGGAACCAGACCCTTGCGGTATCCTAACATCACCGATGGCTTGGCGAAAGTGAACCCCTCCTATAGAATCCCGCTCATGAAAACCTCAACAATTTCCACAGTCGCACTGCTATTCGCCGTCGCCCCGCTGTTCGCTCAAGTGCCCCTCCGCGAGCATCCTCGCCCTGACTTTGAACGACCGGCGTGGGTCAATCTCAACGGCAACTGGCAGTTCGATTTCGACGCCAAGAACACCGGCGAGAAAGACGGCTGGTTCCGGCCGAAGGCACACGAGTTCACTCGCGAGATCGTGGTGCCCTTCCCTTGGGAGAGCAGGCTGAGCGGCATCGGCGATACGGAATACAAGGGCGTCGCCTGGTACAACCGGCAGATCACGCTGCCTTCCGGCGACGAGTGGCAAGGTCGCGATGCATGGCTCATTGTCGGTGCGTGCGATTGGCAAGCCAAGGTGTGGATCAACGGCCAGCCCGCCGGCGAACACATCGGCGGCTACGTGCCCTTCGAGGTCAATCTCGCCCCTTTCGCCAAGCCGGGTGACACCGTGACCATCACTATCAAAGCCACCGATTTCTCTGACCCTCAGCAGCCGGTCGGGAAGCAGGTCCACTGGTACACGCGTACAAGCGGCATCTGGCAGACGGTGTACCTCGAGCCGCGAGCAAAGAGCTACATAACCGCGTTGCACGGAACACCGAGCACCACAGGCACAATCAAATACGACGTCGATGTGCAACACGCCGATGCGTCCACGCTGGTCATCAGCAGCCCCGACTCTGAGTTCAAGCCGGTGAAGCTGGATCTGAACGCCAAGGGGGAAGATGCAAGCACGGTGCAGGCGGATGTAAGCGTTGAAAAGCCGCAACTGTGGTCGCCGGATTTGCCCAAGCTCTACCCCATCGTGTTCGAGTTGCAGCGCGACGGGAAGACCGTGGACAGCGTCCGCAGTTACTTCGGGCTGCGCAAGGTTTCAATTGAAAAAGCTTCCGGCCGCGACTATCCGTACATCTGTCTGAACGACAAGCCTATCTACCTTCGCGGAGCCTTACATCAGTCCTTCCATCCCGAAGGCATCTACCAGTACCCCAGCGACGAGGTGGTGCGCAGCGACTACGAGCTCTGCAAGCAGATCGGCATCAACTTCCTGCGCATCCACATCAAGATTCCCACCCCGCGCGAGCTCTACTGGGCGGACAAGCTCGGCGTGCTCATCATGCAGGACATGCCATGTTTCTATCACTACACGCCACAAGCACAGGCATGGTGGGAGCAGATGCTGCATGCCGCCGTCGCGCGCGATTACAACCATCCGAGCATCTTTGCCTGGGTCGATTTCAACGAGACCTGGGGCATCGGCGACACCGGTTACAAGCCGGACCATCAGGAGTGGGTCGAGAAGATGTACGAGCTGACCAAGCAGCTCGACCCCAGCCGCCTGGTCGAAGATAACTCGCCCTGCTACCGCGACCACGTTGCCACCGATATCAACTCGTGGCACTTCTACGTCAACGATTACGCTGGTGCCCGCCAGCACCTTGTCGAGGTGGACGAGTAGACCTTTCCCGGCTCGGACTTCAACTACATCGGCGGCCACAAGCAGGACAACGATCCGCTGATCAACAGCGAGTACGGCGGCATCGGCGCCGGCAGCGGCGATCAGGACATCAGTTGGTGTTTCAAGTTCCTCACCAACGAACTGCGTTCGCACGACAAGATTTGCGGCTACGTCTATACCGAGCTGTCGGATATCGAGTGGGAGCACAACGGCTTCGTCAATTACGACCGTTCGCCCAAGGATTTCGGCTACGACTACTGGTTCCCCGACATGACGCTGGCGGATCTCAACGGGGCCGACTTCATCGTCATCGACGCCCCGCCGATGATCGAGCTCAAACCGGGCGACACACACGAG
>JBJKSL010000551.1:0-3207 GCA_046704145.1 Phycisphaerae bacterium | reverse complement strand
CAGTTCGGCGGCGAGCTGACGGCAGCGGAACTCGGCACCGCAATAGGTAACGTCGTCGCCCACGAAGTCGGGCACCTGCTCGGCCTGAATCACGTGGACAACTACAGCGACATCATGGACACCACGGGGCCCGCGAGCACGTTCATTACCGATCAGAAGTTCACCACCTCGCCTCTGGACTACACCATCTTCCCCATCGGCTTCCAGGACGGCCTGGAACTGCTGATCGAAACGCTCGGGCTGACGAATTGAAGAGAAGGATGAAGGCAGAAGGTGGAAGGATGAACCAAGTCTGCTGTCCTTCAGTCTTCATCCTTCCACCTTCATCCTTTGTTCTTACCTATCTCCAAACAGATCTCCCAGCCCGCCGAGGACGCTGCCCTCGCCCCGGCTCTTGCCGCCAGCCGCAGGGGCGAACTGTAGGACGCGGTCAGCCAACCGCGAAAACGGGAGCGTCTGCAGCCAGACCGTGCCGGTGCCGGTAAGCGTGGCCAGGAACAAGCCCTCGCCGCCGAGCACCATGGACTTGAGTCCACCGGCCCGCTGGATGTCGTAGTCGATGCCTGGGGTGAACGCCACCAGGCAGCCGGTATCCAACCGGAGAGCCTCGCCTTTGAGTTCCTTGCGAACGATGTGGCCGCCCGCATGGACGAAGGTCATACCGTCCCCCCGCAGGCGTTGCAGAACGAAGCCCTCCCCACCGAAGAAGCCTGTCCCCAGCCGCTTGGCCCAGGCGATGTCGATGGCGGTGCCGTAGGCCGCACAGAGGAAGGCGTCCTTCTGACAGATGACTTCGCCCCCCATCTGCCCGAGATCCATGGCCACAATCTTCCCAGGATACGGTGCGGCGAAAGCCACGCGTTTGGCTGAGCCGGCCTGGTTGGTGAAGTGTGTCATGAACAGAGACTCGCCGGTCATCATCCGCTTGGCCCCCTGGAACAGCTTGCCAAAGACGCCTGCATCCGGCTGGGAGCCGTCGCCCATGCGGGCCTCGAAGTGGATGCCGTCCTCCATGTAGTTCATGGCCCCGGCTTCGGCCACCACGATCTCGCCGGGGTCGAGTTCGACCTCCACTACCTGCATGTCATCCCCGTAGATCTCATAGGTGATTTCGTGGCAGCGGTTGGCCGGGCGATGTGCGGTAGCGCTCTGAACCGGCGGCGGCGTGGCGGCCGATAACGTGCTGCGGGATGCCTTGCCCCCGAAGAGTCCCGGCACGCGACCGGCACCCGTCCATTGGGCAAGCCCCTCCTTCCAGACCAGGTCGTCCTGCCCGAGGCGGCCGTCGGCGGCCATGGCCTTCAACTCCTGGGCGGGAACCGGGCCAAACTGCTGGTTGTTCTTCGCGTAGTACCATTCGCTCATCGTGGACGTCCTCCAGCGGCTTCTCTGCACTCCGCCGCCTTGGCGTTTGCCAATATGACCCAAAGACAAGACCTCGAAGATAACGCAGAAAGTGCAGCATGGCTACGGCCCGTGCCGTTTACTCTGTGACCGTAAATTTGGCTGAATTACTGAGGTTTCCGGCCAATCTGGACGCTTCCGATAAGCTTGGGGGACTATCCCGGAAAAAAATATGCAGGTTTCGAAACTTTTACTCCCAGCGGTCGTAAAACATCATGTAAGAACAAAACGCTTGAACAATTGCATCCTCCTCCTGTGCATTGTTCCTCCTCCAGCACCAACGCCGGGGCGTCAACCTTCCAAGTCGGGTTACTCCCCGGCGTGGTGCATTTTTACGCCCGTCCGGGCAGTAAAGCTGTTACGATTAAACGTTTTCGCCGATTCTTGCGTGGCGCGTCCCGCGGGCATACAGTTTATGGGCTCGGGAGACAGTTCGGTGGCGCCGCCGCGCGCAACAGAACGCGACTGCGCATGACAGGAGGAGCATATGAGCAAGGTGGTGAAAGTCGGGCTGATCGGCTGTGGCGTGGTGGGCCAGGGCGTGGTCCGGATTCTGCGGGAAGAGGCCGCGGAGATCGAGCGCAAGACCGGCCTCCGGCTAGAGTTGGCCCGCGTGGCCGATAAGCAAGTCGCGCAGGCCCGGCAGGCAGAAGTGCCGGAAGACCGGATCACCGCCGATGCTGCGGAGATCATCAACGACAAGTCCATTTCCGTGGTGATTGAGTTGGTCGGCGGGACCGGCATCGCCAAGGAATTCGTGCTGCAGGCCCTGAAGGCGGGCAAAGAAGTCGTCACCGCAAACAAGGCTTTGCTGGCCAAGCATGGCCAGGAGGTCTATGCGACCGCGCGGTCTGCCGGGCGGTGCGTGGCGTTTGAGGCCAGTTGCGGCGGCGGCATTCCGCTCATTCTGCCGTTGCGGAGCGGGCTGGTCGCCAACCGCATCAACGCCATCTACGGCATTCTTAACGGCACCTGCAACTACATCCTCACCGAGATGGGCCAAAAGGGTAAATCGTACGCCGAGGCCCTCAAGGAGGCGCAGGCTGCCGGTTTCGCCGAGCTGGACCCCACGCTGGACGTCAGCGGCGGCGACACCGCCCACAAGCTGGCCATCCTGGCGTCGATGGCGTTCTGCTGCAACGTGGACATCGGGCGACTGCACGTCGAAGGTATCCAGCAGCTCGACGCACAGGACTTGGCTGCCGGCCGCGAGATGGGGTACGTGTGCAAGCTTTTGGGCATTGCCGCTCGCACCGAAGAGGGGCTCAGCCTGCGGGTGCATCCGTCCTTCGTGCGAATGAACCATCCGCTGGCCTCGACGGCAGGCTCGTTCAACGCGATAAGCGTGTACGGCAATTGGGTTGGGCACACCCTGTTCTACGGCCGCGGAGCAGGTAGCATACCGACAGCCAGCGCCGTGGTGGCGGATCTGGTCGCAGTCGGGCTGGGCAACGCGGGCCGAACCTTCGAAGCCGGCCGAGTGCTGAACGATGTGACCGAGCCGCCTGCCTACGCGAGCATGGACAACCTGCGTACGCGGTTCTATGTGCGGCTGATGGCGGCGGATAAGCCGGGCGTTATGGCTCAGATCACGAAGGTCTTCGGCGACCGGGGTATCAGCCTGCGAGCGGTGACCCAGCATGAGCCGCAGGATAATCTCGCCGACGGCGTGGTGCCGGTCATGGTTTTGACGCATGAAGCGGTCGAAGGCCGCATGCGCGAGGCGTTGCAGGAGATCGCCGCCTCCAGCATCGTGCACGGGCAACCGGTGATGATCCGCGTTGTCGAGGAACACGAGGAGTA
>JBJKSL010000550.1:0-8590 GCA_046704145.1 Phycisphaerae bacterium | reverse complement strand
AACTTGGGCCCGAGGTAGCTCACCGCTGCGAGCGTCTTGAGGGCGGCGACCTCGAGTTTGTCGCTCTGGTAGTCGGCGCGGGCCTTGCGTACGTTGGTCTCGGCCTCGCGCGCTTCGCGAGGAGCGGCGGCCTGCGTTTTTGACAGGCTGCGGATGCGTTCGGCCTCGGACTCGGCGAATTCGAGGACGGCTTTGCTGGCTTCCAGCTTGGCCTCGGCGGCCTGCACGGTTTCATTAACGGCCTTGACAATCGCGTTGGCCTGAATGAGGGCGTTTTCCTCGAGCGTGTTGTCCTTCTTCTTGGCCAGGTTGGCTTCGAGTTCGGCAATCTGAGCCTGAATCTGCTTGATGCGGTCGTCGAGATCGGCCGGGTCGAGGTGGGCGATGATCTCGTTCTTCTTTACGTGGTCGCCCTCGCGCAGGTCGATGGGCTCGAGCCAACCGGAGATGGGCATGGAGATCAGATAATCGCGAGGCAGTTCGGTGACGGCCTGTTCCTCGACATATTCGCGGATGGTTTCACGGCGGGGCTGAATCACCTCGACCGCCAGCGACGGTCGGAACCATTGCCAGGCGACGACCACGGCAATAACAGCCACAACCAGGATGATGAGCCATTTTTTCGACATCGTCATTCCTTTACCTTGACGCCTTCCATCCAGTCGAGCCGGGCAATCTGACGATACACTACCACTTGGGCCAGCAACAGGAAAAGCAGCGACAGAAGCGCGGTCATAATGACGGTCCGCCAACTCAGCGAGACGTACATACGGAACAGTTCGGTGTTGTAGGCGTGGGCGATCAGCTTGAGAAGAGCGTAGCCCAGGGGCAGGCCGGTGATCAGGCCCACCGCGTAGACGACGAGGCTCTGTCGCAGGAAGATGCCCGCGATGGCGGCGGGCTTGTAGCCGAGCACGCGGAAGGTGGAGATATCTCGAAAACGGTCGCCGATCTCGATGAGCGAGGCGTTGAGTACGCTGCCGAAAGAGATTACGCCGGCAAACAGCACGATGGTGGTGATGGTGAAGCTCATCGTGCGTATGAAGGTGTTGCGGATGTTGTCGCGCATGGTCGCCCGTACGCTTAGGCCCTGGGCGTTGGGCAGGCGTTTGATTGCGCGGAACAGATCCGCGGTCTTGGGTGGATCGATGGCCAGTTGCAGGCCGCTGAGTGCGACGGGCTCATTGATGACGCGGCTGAGGTAGCGGATGTCCGCGTAGCACTCCAGGCCGACCAGGCCTTCGACGATTGCACTCACCCGCACGGGGACGGTTCGTCGCTGGCCGCGAACGGGCGTCATGTTGAGGGTATCACCGACGCCGGCGTTGAAGATCTCGGCCAGTTTGGTGGTGAGTACCAGGCCGGTTTCGGGAATCTCGATTGGTTGGAGGTTGGCGTCGACCGGAGTGGTCAGCCGATGGTCGGGCGACAAGCCGGTGATGGACATGCGGCGGGATTCGCGGCCGCGCTGCAAATCGCATGCGACGCCGAGTACAGGCTCGGCACGGTCGACCCCGGGCAGGCGTCGGCCCTCGTAGAGAGCTTCTATGGAGCGTGCGTCCTGCATGCCTATGTTGACGTCGCTGTGCATTACGCGGTCGAACTGGAATTCGAGCAGAAACTGCACTGCGTCGGCCATGCCCAGAGCGATGAGGATGATGGCGATCGACAAGGCGGAGGCAATCATGCCTGTGATGGTGCGGCCGGGGTTGCGAGCCAGGCCTCGCAGGGCGATATGCGTGCGGAAGCCGAGCGATCTCCACAGGGATGTGAAGCGTTCGAGGAACATGGCTCCGCCCCGCTCCGGTGGTCGCGGGCGCATGGCTTCGGCGGGCTGCAGCAAGAGCACGCGGCGTACACCCTTGGCGGTGCCCACGACGGCGAAGGCCAGACTCATGGCGATGGCGAACAGCATCAGGTCCGGATAGATCTGGAACTCGAAGCGCGGGAACTGGTAGAAATGCTTGTACAACTGCATCATTCCACGAGCGAGGGCCGCTCCCAATATGCAGCCGCAGATGCCGCCGACGAGTCCGACCGCCAGCCCGAAGGCGAGGAAGTGGCTGAATATCTGGCGATTGGAGTAGCCCAGGGCTTTCAGCGTGCCAATTATCGTTCGCTGACGTTCGGCAAGCCGGCTCATGACCACGTTGAGGACCAGGGCGGCGATGAACAGGAAGATCGTGGGCATGATGGTGGCGCTTACGCCGAGGCCCTTGATCTCATCGGAGAGAAAGCGGTTGGAGGCCTGGCGCTCGCGAGGGACGGTGGCCAACACGCCGTAGGGTTCGAGCATGCGTCCGATGCGATCAAGCAGGAAGTTGACGGAGCTGTCGCCGGCTTCGTCGGGTCCGGCTGAGACCAGGCGGCCGACGATCTGATTGCAGGCTCCTTCGAAATCGAGAACACGCCGGGCGTAGTCTTCCTTGATGTAGAGGATGCCGAAGTGCTGGGGGTCTGGGACGAAATCGCCGGCGCTGCGGACCATGTAGACGTACTCGGGGCTGATGGCGGTGCCCACGATGACGAAGGATTCGCGTTTACCGTTGAGGATGAGGCTGATGCGGTCGCCGGGCTGAAGGTTGTGGGCCTTGGCGAAGGCCTCGCCGACGATGGCTTCCTCGTTGCGGTCGTCGGAGAAGCCCGAACCGCGAATGAGGCAGATGCCGTTGATGGTCTGGTCGAAGCCGCGCTTGGGTGCGGAGATGAGCCGGCCGGAGATGGGCTGGATTTCATCCGGCAGGTCGAGGATGACGTCAAAGATGACGCGGGTGTCGACGGCGGCGATGCCGGGCAGTTGGCGGATGGGGTCGATGGCGGTGAGCGGGGCTTTCTTGACGTCCACCCAGAAGTCGGCGAAGCGATATGATCGGTAGTAGTAGGCCTGGCTGGTCTTGAGGATTCGCTGGGCGGATCGCATGCCCACGAAGATGCCGGTGCCCACGGTGATGATGGCGACCACCGTGGCGAGGGTGCCGGCGCTGGCCAGCGTGTCTCGGAGGAGTTTTCGGTTCAGGACTGCCACGTCGATGGGTTCCTGTTACGACGAACCATGACATAATCATGACCTTAGGTGTACCCCAGGGCTTCCGCCCTGGGCTTTCGGCATCCGCCCCGATATTCACACTTCCTCTTGCTTCTGCACAGTACTACCACTCTTGCTACCACTCTATTGCCGTTGCCTCCGCGGGTTGTTCGTTCACGTGTACATCATGCACGCTGCCGCTGGCCAGGCGTATTGTGCGCGTGGCGATGCTGGCGATGGCCGGGTTGTGCGTGTTGATGATGACGGTCAGGCCTTGTTGGCGGTTGAGGTCCTGGAGCAATGCCAACACGCGACGTGCGGCAGTGATATCCAGTGCACCGGTGGGCTCGTCGGCCAGGAGCAACTCGGGGCGTTTGGCCAGTGCACGAGCGATGGCTACGCGCTGCTGCTCGCCGCCGGACATCTGGGCTGGAAAGTGGTTCTCGCGATCGCTGAGCTGAACCATGGCCAAGGCTGCTGCGGGATCGAGCGGGTCGCGTGCGAGTTCGGTGGCGACCTGCACGTTCTCGTAGGCGGTGAGCGTAGGCACGAGGTTGTAGAACTGAAAGATGAAGCCCACCTGCTCGCGGCGGTACTCGGTAAGTTCGGCATCGTTCATGGCGCTCAACTCGCGGTCGCCATGCCATACGTGTCCGGAGGTCGGACGGTCGGTGCCGCCGATGAGGTTGAGCAGCGTGCTCTTGCCCGAGCCGCTCGGTCCGAGGATGACCAGCAGTTCGCCCGGCATGATGGACAGGCTGACGTCAACAAGAGCGGCGACCTCGACCTCGCCCATGCGGAACTTGCGGTCGGCATGGTCAAGGCGGAGCAGCGGTTGAGTGCCGTATTCGGGAGGCATCGCAAGGCATAATAGCACCGCTGCGGTCGATGTTGAAGCGGTGCGGGAAGTGGCGTGCCGGGAGGTTCGCGGGAAGGGATTCCCGAAGAATGCGGGTGCGGGAAAGGATTCCCGCACCAGCTTTTGCCTGCTCCCGCACCGGCGTCATAAGGATTCCCGCACCAGCTTTTACCTGCTCCCGCACCGGCGTCGTGAGGATTCCCGCACCAGCGTCCTTGTTCTCCTGCACCAGCTTCGGTGGCACTACTTGGGCGGGTAGACTTCGAACTCAACCACCTGGAAATACGTGTTGATCGAGTTCTTCAGGCCGGTCAGGCGGATGTAGCGGGCCTTGCGCGGGGTGAACCGATCCACCTGCCAACTGCTCCAGTGGCCCTTGCTCTTGTCGGCGGCCATCTCCCAGTGCTCCCCGTCGATGGACGTTTCGATGCGGTACTGGAACCAGCGGCCGTCGAGGTCCCACAGCAGGACCTGGGTGCGTGCGACGGTGGCCGTCTGGGGCAGTTCGATGGTGAAGCTGCCGGGAATGGGAAAGTATCCCATGCCGCCGGTGCCGCCGTAGTCGTCGGCCTTGCCGTCGATGATTTGCTCGGGAGCCAGTTCGGGCTTGCCTTGGGGGCGGGCAGCACCGGTGATCTTGGCCCCCTTGGAGGCGAGGGCCAGATTGTCGCGGGCACTTCGCGGTGGCGGCGGAGGCGGAAGCGGAGAACAGTCGGCCAACTTGGTTCGGCCGGAAGGCTTGTAGGTGCCTTTGATAAACCTGTAGAGGGCGTCGTACATGGTGCGGCCGTCGCCTGGTTTTTCGACGAATTTCTTTATGCAGCCGCCGCCCTCGTAGTAGCCGAGCACGGCGTTGGTCATCCAGCCGAACTTCACGCCTGCATCGAGGTAGGCCCAGAAGCGGTCCTGCCGCTCCTTTGAATCGAAAGCACGGCCGTCGAATTCGATCTCTACACCGCAGCCGGCGGCATTCGCATTGCGGGCGGCCTTGGCCAGTTGATCGGCGGCGACCTTGGCGGGGAAGAAATAGTTGGGCTGGAGCATGCAGACGTCGATGCCGCGCTCGCGCCAGGTCTTCACGCCTTGGGCGCTGAAGTAGGGTATCCAGAAGAACTTGTAGCCAAGCTTGTGGACGTGAGCGGCGGTGGCCTCGACGATGGCGTTGTCGGCCGAGGGGATGCTTTCAGCCGTCCAGTAGAAGCCGACGAGTTTCAGATGGCGGTAGTGATGCTTGTGCCAGTTGGCCAGCACGCGATCCATGTACCACTGCAGGGCGGTGAGGCGGTCGGCCTCGTTGCTGAAATCGAGTTTGCGATCCTGGCCGGCGAGCGGGCCGAACTCGTGGATCGGTTTCAGCGGGACGGGCAGCGTGATGACGACGTTTACCTGCCGATTCGGGTCGCCCAGCACGCGGCCGGCGTTCTCGATGGCGTCTTCCATGCCCTGCAGGCCGGTGTTCTCGCGGAACCAGCAGTCGGCCAGCCACTGCCAATCAGCGGCACCGGCCTGCTTACGCCCCGGGGCGAAGTGGTGCAGCATGGCTCCGGCGTCGTTCCTGAATTCGATGAAGAGGAAGCTGTCGAACAGCCAGTCGGTGGGCTTGCCGTTCTCGTCGACGTGGGCGACGTAAGGCAGCAGTTCTTCCGCCGTCCAGGCAACGCGCACCTTGCTGCCGTGATAGATCAGGCACATGTGCCGCACGCCGGCGACTTCGGGCGTCCCTGGGCGTTGGTAGTTCCAGTCTTTCTGATTTGCTCCGGATGCAGCCAACAAACCTGCAATCGACAATATTAAGAACTGCATGTTCCCTCGCTTCGTGTATCTGAGGAAAGAGAAGAACTTGCCCACAGATTACACAGATGACACGGATTAAGAATGTTCATCTGCGCGATCTCTGGGCATACCCCGCCTGGCTTCTTTGTGCCTTGTGTCCCCGTGTGGTCCATCATGTCCGGTCAGGGATAGATCTTACCCATCATGCGCGGGAAGGCAATGGTTTCGCGGATGTGCTTCAGGCCGGCGAGCCAGGCTACGGTTCGTTCGATGCCGAGGCCGAAGCCGCCGTGGGGTACGCTGCCGTAACGCCGCAGGTCGAGGTACCACTCGTAAGGTTCGGTGGGAAGGTTTTCCTCTTGCATGCGGTCGAGGAGCACTTGCAGGTCGTCCTCGCGTTGCGAACCGCCGATGATCTCGCCGTAGCCGTCGGGGGCGAGTAGGTCGAAGTTGCGGACCACGCGCGGGTCGGCGGGGTCGCGTTTCATGTAGAAGGCCTTGCAGCCGCGCGGATAATGGCTGACGAAGACGGGCCGATCGTGCAGACGCGAGATGATGGTCTCATCGCTGCCGCCGAGGTCCTTGCCCCACTCGAAGTTGGCGGCCAACTGCATGTGAGTGGGGATGTTCTTGACCTGCTCTTCGAGGTCGGCGAGTTCTTCGCGATCGGCGATGATCTCGGCGGCGAGTTTCTCTGCCAGATACTTCTTGACGCCCTTGCTGTCGCGTTGCTGCTCTTTTTCGGGAATGGCCGTTTGCAGTTCGGTGATGCGGGCGTTCTTTACCTCTAAATCCTTCTCCAACAGCTCCCTGGCCTGGGGGCCGTGGAGGATTTCGGCGGCCTGGGTGTAGGTAATGCGGTGGAAGGGTTTGACGATGCGTTCGAGGCGGGCCACATCCTGGCCGAGGAATTCCAGCTCCGCCCGGCAGTCCTTCAGCACGCGTTGCACGACGGCACAGACGAAGTCCTCCGCGACGGCCATGACGTCTTCGAGTTGAGCGTAGGCGATTTCGGGTTCGACCATCCAGAATTCGGTCAGGTGCCGGCGGGTTTTGGATTTTTCAGCTCGGAAGGTCGGGCCGAAGCAATAGACCTTGCCGTACGCCAGTGCCGCCGATTCGAGGTAGAGCTGGCCGGTCTGGGCGAGGTACATGGGCTCGCCGAAGTAGTCGACGCTGAACAAGGTCTGAGCGCCCTCGCCCGCGGAGGGGGCGAAGATGGGCGTGTCGACCAGGAGGAAGCCGTTATCGTTGAAGAAGCGTCGCACGGCGTCGATCACAGTGTGGCGGATCTTCATGATGGCCGTCGGTCGGCGCGAACGCAGCCAGAGATGGCGATGGGAGAAGAGGAAATCGATACCGTGTTCCTTGGGCGTGATGGGGTAGTCTTCGGTTCGATGCACGACGGACAGGTCGGTGACGTGCAGTTCATGGCCGCCGAGGGCGCGCTCGTCGGCGTGCACGGTGCCGGTGACGGTCAGGGCCGACTCCTGGCTGAGACGTGAGGCCTGGTCGAACACCTCGGGCGGCACGTCAGACTTGCCGACTACGCACTGGCACAGGCCGGTGCCGTCGCGCACGATGAGGAAGGCCACCTTGCTGGAGACGCGTGAGTTGTAGAGCCAGCCGGCGAGTGTCACAATCTCGCCGACGTGCTTGCCGAGATCTGAAATCAGGACGCGATCGGTCATATATGCCTCGCATACGCATTTGCGTATTTCTGCGTGCACCGGGCTCACAGAGCCCGGCTCTGAAAAGCCGCCCCTTTTGACGGGTGCGTTCGGATAATGATATGCGTCGAGGATGGCCGGCGAAAGAGCGATTGCCGACGGAGGCCGGCATCTTACCGGTCCAAATGACCGGCTGGAAGCCGGTCCCACACGGTGAGCAGCATTCGGCGTTCGTCTTCAGTCGCCGCTGACGCCGGCCCGGCGAAGTTGCTTGACTTCGCTGCGTTGGGCCTTGGCCTCCAGGCGGCGACGGTCAGCTGAGGCCGGGGCTGTGGTAGGCTTGCGCGTTTTGCGGGTTGCGAACACCTGGCCCATGAGCTCGATGAAGCGGGTGACAGCAGCCCGCCGATTGGCCAATTGCGTCCGTTCCTTGCAGGAGACGATGCGCAGGACGCCGTCGCGGCTGATGCGGGTGGCAAGGTTTTCACAAAGCTTGCGTTTCTGCTGGCTGGACAGCGACATGCTGCCGTTGACGTCGAACAGGAGAGTCACGCGAGTGTGGGCTTTATTCACATTTTGACCGCCGGGGCCGGGGCTTCGATCGCAGGAGAACGACAATTCACGCTCGCTGATGCCTAATCCTGGAGCAATCTCGATCAACGTGCCGTCCTCCGTTTCGATGGTCAGACTTGCGGCCTGCCGGTCCGAGGGAGCATTATAACCGGGCAGGTTCGTGAATACCACCTCGGGAGCTTATTCCGAGCGGCACAGACCACATTATCGTGCGATTTGCAGGCTTTTCGTGCGCACGGACTGCGCTTCAGTCTGCCAATCTTGCGCGAATCGGCTTGCCAGAAACAATCAGATAATGGTGCCGTCGTGGGCCAACCGATAAAGCGGGCAGAAGAGGTGCACTATGCTTGCAAGGCTCACGTTGACGATGGGACCCCGCACGGTGGTGGCGGTTTTGGGCGACGACCTGAAATGGCGCAGCGAGGATCTGCTCACGCAGAGCTATCTGAATGACTGCCACGGTCCCAAGGAAGGGAGTCTGGAAGTGGGGCCGCCGGGATACCAGCAGGCGATGCGGGCCTCGAAGGCTATCGAGCAGGTGGGGTGGGACGTGAACCTCTATGCGCCGGGGCTGAATCAGAGTGCCGCATGATATCCTGGTTGCACAAGCGTCAGGGTGAAGAGATGGACTGGCAAGATGCCAGTCCCACACATGAAAAGAGTTAGACCGGCAAGATGCCAGTCCCAGAC
>JBJKSL010000549.1:0-4719 GCA_046704145.1 Phycisphaerae bacterium | reverse complement strand
GAGGGCAACCGTCGCTGCTCCGATCAGGGCGGTCAAAGCATTCAGGAAGACGGCTGCGACTATCAGAGCCAGGACCTCCCGCACTCGCGAAAAGGTCACATGCTCGCCGCACGTTTTCCGAATGAACCACGCACACAATGCCGACTCGGCCACGTTGCCGACCATGCAACCGAAACCGACTGCGAATGGCCGTCCCCCCAGAAGGTTGGCCGCGTTGCCGGTTACAAAGACCACCGCAAGCAGCGCAGGCCACCACCGGCGAGGACTCAACAAAAGCGCCGCCAACGCGATGCCGCCCGCCGGCCAGAGAGACATCAACACTCGCTTGCTATCAGGGAATAGAAACGATAGCTCGTGAGCCAGAAAGTACGCAACTGCCGTGACCACTAGAGCCGTATATATGTCACGGGGCCTGCGTCGCGACACAGAAGATGTGTTGAGTTCCTCCTCCATACTGGCCTCTTGCATGTCGAGCTGTTGTGAGCCCTGGCGGCTCAAACCCTTCCAGCCAGAGGAATCATGCCGACTCCGAATGGGTATTCATCCCCTCGCGAAATCACCACCGCGCGAATACCGGAGAATCAACTCTCTCAACGGTTGGATGCTGTGTGCCGAATGAGCCCCGGCCCCTTTCAGGTTCCAGTCTACTACATTCGTGAGCTTATTGCCCAGCGGTGTAAACCCCAAAAAGATATACCGGTCGCTTGACCCCGGCCGCCCCCAGCCAGAGCGCGTCTGCCACAGCCGTGTGGGACCAGCTTCCAACCGGCTGATACCACTGTTTCGGCAGACGACCCCGACGGGGTATTTACCCCCACGCCGCCCCCAAGCAACCCGCCCAGGCCAGCGTCTGCGCAGCCTGACTGCAAAGCCGACACCGTAAACCGTACCGTAGATAATCGACCGTGCCGCACACGCATGAAGAACTTGCCCCATCTACGGCGCCAATACTGCTGCGACGCACGTGTTCTACCTTCGGACCATCGCTCTTTGGAATCAGCATAGCTACCCCCAGGCTCCTGCCGAGCCACAGGCCTACACCACCATTCTGTCAAAGCGAAGCCACCGCGGTTCGACAAAACGGCGCCACCGCGGTTTGACAAAAGGAAGCCACCGCAACCAAGGAGTGACCCCACCGCAGCCAGGGATCGAAGCCCAAGGATTCCAATCCATGGGTCCCTCGCCCAAGCAGCAAAACACTGTCCGCAAGAGAATTACGCCGCCTGCCTCCGACATTCAGCATTCTCTTCTCCCCCCGCCCCCTTGACGCCTCCCCCCGCTTGGCTGTATATAAATCTATGGTCAACAACAGCCCCAAAATCGAGCCCGGTTGTATCCCCGCCTCCAACTTCTCCGACAAGATCCTGAGCGAAGCCATCACCTTTGATGACGTCCTGCTGGTGCCCGCGCGTTCCGCTGTCGTGCCGCGGATAACCGACGTCAGCACCCGGCTGACCCGCAACATCCGCATCAACATCCCGCTGGTCTCGGCACCCATGGACACCGTCACCGAGTCCGCCCTGGCCATCGCCCTGGCCCAGGAAGGCGGCATGGGCTTCATCCACAAGAACCTCTCCATCGAGGCCCAGACCCGCGAGGTCTACAAGGTCAAACGCTCCGAGTCCGGCGTGATCATCGACCCCATCACCCTGCGGCCGAGCGACACCGTCAGCCAGGCCCGCGAAGTGATGGCCCTGCACAACGTCTCCGGCGTGCCCATCACCGTAGAGGGCAACAAGGTCGCGGGCATCCTCACCCGCCGCGACCTCAAGTTCCTCTCGCCCGACGACAACCGCAGCATCGAACAGGTCATGACCAAGACCAACCTGGTCACCGCCCCACCGGACACCAACCTCGATCAGGCAGAGAAAATCCTCCACCGCCACAAGGTCGTGAAGCTGCTCCTCGTCGAGCCCGACGCCACACTGGCCGGCCTGATCACCATCCGCGACATCGAGCGCAGCCGCACCTTCCCCACCAGTTGTAAGGATTCTCGCGGCCGCCTCCGCGTCGGTGCCGCCGTCAGCGTACACGACTACGAACGCGTCGATGCCCTCATCGCCAACGATGTGGACGTGATCGTGGTCGACTCCGCCCACGGCCACAGCGAAAACGTCATTGAGACCGTCCGCACCATACGCAAGAAGCACGATATCGACATCATCGCGGGCAACATCGCCACCGCCCAGGGCGCTGCCGATCTCATCGAGGCCGGCGTGGACGCAGTCAAGGTGGGCATCGGCCCCGGATCGATCTGCACCACCCGCATCGTTTCCGGCGTGGGCGTGCCCCAGGTCACCGCGGTGCTCAACGCCGTCTCCGTCGCCGAGCCGGCCGGCGTCCCCGTCATCGCCGACGGCGGCATCCGCTTCTCCGGCGACATCACCAAGGCCATTGCCGCGGGCGGCAGTTCAGTTATGATAGGTTCGCTGTTCGCGGGGCTCGACGAATCGCCCGGCCAACTGGTGATCTGGAAGGGCCGGCGGTTCAAAGAGTATCGCGGCATGGGCTCGCTCGGGGCCATGGTCAAGGGCAGCGCCGAACGCTACGGCCAGAGCAGCCAGACGCAGCAAGACAAACTCGTACCCGAAGGCGTGGAGGGTCGAGTACCGTACCGCGGAACGCTGGCCGAGTTCGTTTATCAGCTCATCGGCGGCGTGCGGGCGGGCATGGGCTATTGCGGCACCAAAACTATCGACGAGTTGCGGGCCAACGGCCGCTTCGTGCGGATCTCTGCCGCCGGCGTGGTCGAGAACCATCCGCACAACATCGTTATCGTCCGCGAGGCCCCCAACTACGCCGCCGACTTCCAGGTGGAGCAGTAATCATGGATGAATTGCTCAAGCACGCG
Source organism: Phycisphaerae bacterium (assembly GCA_046704145.1). Taxonomy (GTDB): domain Bacteria; phylum Planctomycetota; class Phycisphaerae; order UBA1845; family PWPN01; genus JACQVT01. The sequence continues at coordinate 1,868 of JBJKSL010000549.1, read as the reverse complement.
CGGCCAATGTGCGACTCTTCTCAACGATGGGACCGGCTTCCAACGCTTTTGCGAGTGTGGGACCGGCTTCCAGCCGGTCTTCTTCCGACTCTGCTCATTGCAGCCTTCGCCCTGACCGGCTGCAATCAGCCGCCAGCGGTCAACCCCTGGCGGGACGACTCCATCCCGCCGAGTGAATACGGCACCGCCAGCAGCGAGCTGGTGCTGTCCACCAATACGGAACCCGCCGTGCGCGTGCGCGACTATCCTGAGATGCTGGCCCCCGTCGCCCGCTACCAGGTGCCGCACTATCCGCTGTGGTGGGAAGACCCCTTCGAGGACCAAGGCGACAAGAACTGCTCGTTCGCCTGGACCTGGCAGGACTATTTCGATCTGGCCTACAGCCCGGCCCGCTTCGCGGCAGACACGCTCGCCTGGCCAGTCAGTGCCATAGTTACGCCGCCGGGAACGCCCATGGTCAGCGATGGCGTGGTGGACAATACATTCGACTCCAGACGCGGCGTGTCGCCCAATCCAACCGCCGGTCCGGAGGATTTCATCGGCATGGCCGAGGCGGACGTAGCCGTACCCTTTGACGACACCGCCGGTGCTAAGGTACGACCAGCGCCAGCGCCGCAGTCCGCCCCCGACGGCCTGTGAGGTGGCGAAACGCAGTAGCTTGTCAGAGCCGGGGGCTGTGACCCCGGTGCGGTTGACAACGAGAAGCTCTTTTCCAGAGCCGGCGTCCATGACCCCGGTGCAAACTGTTCAGAGCCGGCATCTGTGACCCCGGTGCAAACTGTTCAGAGCCGGCGTCTGTGACGCCGGTGCACACTGTTCAGAGCCGGCGTCTGTGACGCCGGTGCCGACCGACTTGAGAGGACGCGGGTACACCGCGGCGCTGATCTCGCCAGCAGAGGCTACAATTCGTAGACATGGACATCTTCAAGGAATTCACCTTCGAGGCCGCTCACCGACTGCCCAACCTGCCGCCGGAACACAAATGCACGCGGCTGCATGGCCACTCATACCATGTTGAGGTCCACCTGCGCGGCCCGGTCAACCCAAGCAGCGGTTGGGTGATGGACTTCGGCGACGTGAAGGACAGTTTCGCGCCGATTCTCGATCAGCTCGACCACCGCTACCTGAACGATATCGATGGCCTCGAAAACCCCACCAGCGAAGTGATCGCCCGCTGGATCTGGCAGAGGCTCAAGCCCCGCCTGCCCAGCCTCTGCCGCATAGTGATCCGCGAGACCTGCACCTCCGGCTGCATTTACGAGGGAGAGCACTGACAGATGTCCACGCCCACCGACCAACTTGAGGTCTTCCCCAACCCGCATCCGCAGCGCGACTACCTCATCGAGCACCACGTGCATGAGTTCACCAGCACCTGCCCGAAGACCGGCCAGCCCGACTTCGGCACCCTGCTCGTTCGCTACATCGCCGCCGAGCGCTGCGTCGAGCTCAAGTCGCTCAAGCTTTACCTGCAGAGCTACCGTAACCGCGGCATCTTCTACGAGGACGTCACCAACGTGATCCTCGACGACCTCGTCCGCTGCCTCTCGCCCAAGTGGATGCAGGTGCAGTCCACCTGGTCCGTCCGCGGCGGCATTCACTCCGTAATCACCGCCGAACACGGCCAACGCAAGGCATGATCGAAACGCTTCAGGCTTAACGACTCCGCAGCGCGGGTTATGCAAGAACCGGGCCAATGCCGGTGCGCGCACGGGCAAGCCCCTTATGCCAATAAAAAAACTGCTGCTGGTGCGAAGGATAGAATCCTACGGCGACTCCACCGAGAGGCAGCAACATCATGAGATTCCGACATATCTCGCGCGTACTTCTCCCCATAGTGGCGATCATCTTCGCGGCGGGGCAGGTGCAAG
>JBJKSL010000548.1:0-3593 GCA_046704145.1 Phycisphaerae bacterium | reverse complement strand
ATTACGACCAGGCTGCCGAGGCCCAGGAGCAGCATGCTGGCCGGCTCGGGCAGAGAGACCTGCTCGGTGCAGAAGCTCACGTCGCCGTCGAAGGCGACGGCCACGCCGAAGGTTCCCGCGGCGTTGGGCTCGATGGGTGAGCCGGTGGCCATGTCGAAATTGACCGTGCCGACGTAGCCGCTGCCCAGTCCGTTCGGCAGTTGGCCGCTGACCGGTGCGACGATGCTGAAGCTCCAGTTCATGGGCGACATGACGCCGACGAAGCTGAACGGCTGGGTCATGCCGATCTTGATCTGGTAGCCGGTCCAGGCGGTGCTGGTTTTGTTATCCACCTGCTCCATCAGCCAGACCGTGGGATCAGGGTTCAGGGGATCGACGGTGAAGTCGCCTTCGACGTGCGCTGGGGACCGGTACTGCTGCCCCTCCATTCCCAACAGATACTCTCCCTGACCCGATTGGGACCAGGTCGGAGTGGCCATAACTATGGCACCGTCGCCGTCGTCAGCACAGTTGTGGCCGATGATGTTGGCCTGTGCGAAACTCGCGAAAGCCAAGACAGCGGCCACAAAGACTGTAGTGTAACGCATCGTCCTCCTCCTTCTTCTTGCTCCGCAGAGCAGACGTGGATTGCTTCTTCCAGGGAGCCTCCGATATCTGATGCTCCTGACAATACCGTATACAACCGACCCAGTTCCGGTCAACCGAAAAGTTGGCAAAAAGGGCGCTTGTGGGACAGTCATTTGTACCTAATGGAAAACCCCATGCGGTTTGGCCCGCTATCGACGTCGTTGCGTGGAGCGAGCACCTGCGGTTATACAGTAGCCTCCTGTCCCCCTGTTTTGGGCGTCCCAGAGGCTTGGAGGTTCGGATATGCCTGGGTTTCGTGTGTCTTATATGCTGATACTGTCAGGAGTTATGGCTGTCGGATTTGCGTCGCGTGCTGGGGTGGCTGCTGATTGGCCGCAATGGCGCGGACCGAGTCTGGATGGCAGGAGCCCCAATCAGCATCTGCCCATACATTGGGGTGCCGACAAAAACGTGAAGTGGAGGGTCCCGCTGCCTTCCTGGAGTGGGTCCACGCCCATCGTCTGGGGGGATCGGGTGTTGGTGAGTTCGGCCGGGCCGGTCGGCGGTGCGACGGCTCCCACGCTCAAACAAATGGGCGGCAGCCGACCCGCCGAAGGGCTGGATCTGCTGCTGCTGTGCCTGTCGCGGGAGGACGGCCGACTGCTCTGGCAGGTTAAGCTCGACGAAGGCAACGCACATTACGGCAAGCAGAATCTCTCGTCGCCGTCGCCGGTCACGGACGGCAAGCACCTCTGGGCCATGACGGGCACTGGTGTGTTCACGGCTCTGACGATGGATGGCAAGGTGCTGTGGCGTCGTGAACTGCAGAAGGAGTACGGCGAGTTCGGGCAGTTGTGGGGGTACGCGTCATCGCCGCTGCTGCTGGAGGGCAGGCTTTTTGTGGAGGTGCTGCACGGCAGTAACACGGATGCGCCGTCGTACCTGATGGCCATCGATCCGATCAGCGGGAAGAACATCTGGAAGGTGGATCGGCCGACGGATGCGAAGTTGGAATCGCCCGACGCGTACACCACGCCGGCGCCGTTGCGCGAGGGCGGCCTAACGATGATCGTGGTCAGTGGTGGCGACTATATCACTGCCAACAGTGCGGCGGACGGTCATGAGGTCTGGCGGTGCGCTGGTTTGAACCCGGAGCACAACGATCGATGGCGCGAAGTGAGTTCGCCGGAGGTGGTGGCGCTGTCGGGAGGCCAGCGGGCCGAGGACGGCCCGGCTCGCCGGGATGGGGACGGGGCGGACGAGGATGGTGCCGTTCGCCACATGGTGTTGGCGTCGGTGCGGAACGGGCCGTTGGTGGCTTGCAGGGCTGGCGGCAAGGGCGTGGTGACCGATACGCACCTGGCGTGGAGCAGCAAGATTGCTCCGGACGTGCCGACGCCCGTTTCTGATGGACAATACGTCTATGTGTTGCAGGATCGGGGCATGCTGAGCTGCCTCGAACTGGAGACGGGCAAGCCGCTCTACGAGAAGCAACGTCTGCCTCGTGGCACTTATTCGGCATCGCCGCTGCTGGCCGACGGTAAGCTTTACCTCACCAACGAGGACGCCCATACGGCCGTGGTGGCCGCCGGTCCGAAGTTCAAGCTCCTGGGAGAGAATGAGCTGGATGGTGGTTACATGCTGTCGTCCGTGGCGGTGGCGGGGCAGGAGTTGTTCATCCGAACGGCGAAGTATCTGTACTGCATCGCTGAGCCGGGCCGGCCACAAGCAAGCAAGTAAGTAAGGCAGAGACGAAGGTTGCCCGCTTCGGGGATGAGCGGCAGAAGAAGAATTCACCACAAAGGCACGAAGGCACGAAGAAGATGACTGCGGCGACTCTTGGCCAACCTTAAGTTGCAGCGCTGTACTGCATGTGCGACACGATGGGCTTTGTCGTACGGATGTGATATGCTTTGGGCCGAGTGGCTGGGGACACGTTTTTATCAGCAGGGACGTCATGCCGAGAGATGATCATCACCCTTTGAGGCTTTTTGTGTGCGCGGCCATTCTGGCGGTAGCCACGATGGCCGGCCAACTGCGTGCGGACGATTGGCCGCAGTTTCGCGGGCCGAATCGTGACGGCATTTCCAGGGAGACGGGACTGTTGCGGGCGTGGCCGGCGGACGGGCCGAAGATGCTGTGGAAGCTGGACGTATGCGAGGGCTACAGCGGCGCGGCCATCGTCGGCGATCGTGCGTTCTTCGAGGACTACGACAAGAAGGCCTCGCAGTGGCTGGGGCGTTGCGTGTCGATGGTCGACGGCAAGGAGATCTGGCGGGTGACGGATGCCAAGCGCATCCGCCCGAACCACGGCATCACGCGGACGGTGCCGGCCGTGGACGACAAGCGGGCCTTCTTCCTCGATCCGAAATGCGTGTTGCACTGCGTGGACATCGCCAGCGGGAAAGAGGCCTGGCGCAAGGATCTGGTGGCGGAGTACAAGACGCGGATCCCGGCGTGGTACGCAGGGGAGTGCCCGCTCATTGAGCCGGATCGGCTGATCATCGGGACGGGCGGCGATGCTATATCAGTGGCACTGGATAAGGCTACGGGCAAGCCCATCTGGCAGACGCCCAACCCGGACAAGCTGCTGATGTCGCACGCCTCGGTCATGCCGGCGGAGATTGGCGGGGTCAAGCAGTACCTGTACTCGACGGTCATGGGCGTGCTGGGCGTTTCGGCGGCGGATGGCAAGCTGCTGTGGTCGTTTCCGTGGAAGTTCAACCAGGTGGTGCCCACTTCGCCGTTGCTGGTGCCGGGCGGACGGATCTTCCTGACCAGTTGCTACGACGCGGACACGGTCATGCTGCGCGTCCGCAACGAAGGCGGCAAGTTCACCGCGGAGAAGGTCTTCAGCATGTCGTCCAGCGAATGGAATTCGGAGGTGCAGACGCCGATCCTGTTCGACGATCATCTGTTCGCGGTGGGCAAGAAAGAGCGAGGGCTATTCACGTGCCTGGACCTGGACGGCAAGCAAGTGTGGACCAGTGCGGACAGGGCCACGTTCGAGCTGGGCGGTTACATCC
>JBJKSL010000547.1:0-2853 GCA_046704145.1 Phycisphaerae bacterium | reverse complement strand
TTCCTCCGCGTAATCCTCCTCCGCGTCCGACTCCGGCTCTTCCTCCGCCGGCTCAGCCGCAGCACCGCCGCCCATCTGTGTCGGCCCGAGCACCGTCACATGCCCCGGCCCCAGCAGCCCTTCGGCCGCCTCCATGAATGCTGCCGACGACGCCACCCCGCGACGCCCGTTGACCCGTAGCGTCACTTTCATGGCATTGCTTGTGTATAACTCCAGGAACACCGGCCGCTCACCCGGATGCTGTGCCATGAGCTTGTGCAGTTCATGTAGCGTCGCAGGCGTCGCGCCCGGCGATCGCAGGCGAATCAGCACCATGCGTCCAAGCTTCTCGTCCGCCTGCTCGATGGGCACTACTTCCGACACGCGGAGCGACGGTTCCTCCCGCCGCCGATCGACCTGCCCGCGGAAAAAGGCCACGCTATCCAACGCCAGCATAGCCTGGTACGTCTGCAAATCCCGCGGAAACAGCACCACCTCCACCTGCCCGGCCAGATCCTCCACGGTGACGATGCCCATCTTCGAGCCTGCGTTGCGACCCTGCTTCGTGACCACCGTGCGCATCTTGGAGATCATCCCGCCGATGGTCACCTCCGTGCCGTCCCCGTACTTGCGCAGGTCAGTCGTACGCGTCGACGTATACTTCCGCAGCACCTTCTCGTGCGACGATAGTGGATGGCTTGTCACGTAAAAGCCGAGCGTCGCCTTTTCATGCGCGAGCATCTCCGCCTCGGTCCACTGCAGCGGCGGTACTTTCGGCTCAATCTGCTTGACCGCTCCATCGCCGCCGCCGAACAGCGACATCTGCCCGCTCTTGCGATCCGCTGCCGCCGCCGTGCCCTGTGCAATCGCATCATCCAGCACAGCGATCAAGCCTTTGCGCATGGCCCCGGTGGAATCGAATGCCCCGCACTTGATAAGCGCTTCAATCACCGCACGATTCACACTGCTGATGTCCACCCGCTCGCAGAAATCGAAAATCGACTTGAACGGCCCGCCCTTGTCCCGGGCCGCCATGATCGCAGCGACGGCCTTCTCGCCCACGCCCTTGATCGCCGCCAGGCCGAAGCGGATCACCCGCTCGTTCTTGCCCACCACGGTGAAATCGTTCTCGGAGATGTTGATGTCCGGCGGGGCGATGCGAATCTCCATCCGCCGGCATTCCTCGATGTACTCCGACACCTTCTCCGTCGAGCCCATTTCAAACGTGAGCAGGGCGGCCATGTACTCCGTCGGATAGTACGTCTTCAGATACGCCGTCTTGTACGCAACAATCGCATACCCGGTCGAGTGCGCCTTGTTGAACGCGTAGCTGCCGAATTCGAGGATGTCCGCGAAAATCTGCTCCGCCGTGGCTCGTGCGACGCCCTTGTCCTCGCAGCCCTTGAGGAAATCCTCGCGCATCGACTCGATGATCTGCGTCTTCTTCTTGCTGATGGCCTTGGCCAGCCGGAACGCCTTCTTCAGCTCGATGCCGCCCAGCCGATTCACCAGTCGCGACACCTGCTCCTGGTAGACCATGATGCCGTACGTCTCGTTCAGCACTTCGGTCATGACCGGGTGCGGCGTCGTCCACTTCTCGCCGTGCTTGCGGGCCACGTACTGATCGATGTACTTCATGGGCCCCGGCCGATACAACGCGTTGGCCGCGATCAAATCCTCAATGCGGTTGGGCCGCATCTTCATCAGCACGTCGCGCATGCCGCCCGATTCAAACTGGAACACGCCCTTGGTGTCGCCCCGCAGGAACAGGTCGTACACCTTCTGGTCGGTCAGGTCGATCTTTTCCAGTTCCAGGCTGATGCCGTAATTGCGCTCCGCCAACTGCCGGGCCCGCTCGATGACCGTCAGCGTCCGCAGCCCCAGAAAGTCCATCTTCAGCAGCCCGCACGCCTCCACGCACGGCCCGTCATACTGCGTCATCAACTGCGGCGACTTGGGCAACTGATACAACGGCACGAAGGTGTCCAGCGGCTGGTCCGCAATCACCACCGCCGCCGCATGCACGCCCGTGTGCCGCGCGAGCCCCTCCAATCGCCGGCTGATATCGATTACCCGCCGCACCTGGTCGTTGGTGTCGTACAGCTTCTTGAGATCGGGCTCCTGGCCGAGAGCCTTGTCGATCGTCATTTTCAGCTCTTCCGGAATGAGCTTGGTGATGGCGTTGGCATCTTCAAAACCCAGCCCCAGCACGCGCCCGACATCCTTCACCGCCGCCCGCGCCTTGAGCGTTCCGAAGGTGACGATCTGCGCCACGTGACCGTACTTCTGCCGGACGTACTCGATGACCCGCTCCCGCCCGTTCTGGCAGATGTCCATATCGATATCGGGCATCTCGTCGCGGTCGGGGTCCATGAACCGCTCGAAGTACAGCTCGTACCGCAGCGGATCCGGCGCACTCAGCCCCAGGCAATAGCCCACCACCGTCGAGCATGCACTGCCTCTGCCGCCGCACGGAATCCCCTGTGACCGGGCGTAATTCACGAAGTCCCACACGATCAGGAAGTAGCTCGAAAAGCCCTTCGACGAAATGACGCTCAACTCGTAGTCGATGCGCTCGGGAATCTCCTGCGTCAGTTCCGGATACTTCTTGGCCGCCCGCTCGTACACCAACTCGCGCAGATAATCGTCCGCACTCCTGCCGCCCGGCACCTGGTAGACTGGCGCGTGTCGCTTGTCGAGTTCCACCTCGACTTTTCACATGTCCCCAACCCCCTCGGTGGTGGCCAGGGCGTCGGGGTAGCCGCGGAACAGCTCGTGCATCTCCTGCGGCGACTTCAGGTAGAACTGGTCGGACTCGAACCGGAACCGGTCGGGGTCTTCCAGCTTGCTGCCCGTGCTGATGCAGCAGAGCAC
>JBJKSL010000546.1:0-3547 GCA_046704145.1 Phycisphaerae bacterium | reverse complement strand
CGATAGAAGTAGCCCTGGGGGCGGCAATGCCGAGGGACGGGGCGCGCGTGTGCCGCATTCGCAATACCGAGGATCTTTACGAGCTTTGGGTATCGCCGGCGTTGCGCGGAGAGGTCGAATCCAATTCCGGGCTCGCGTTGTCGGGCGAGTTTGCGGATCTGCAATACGTACAGGGCAATCTTCTGGAGAAAGTCCCATGAGCGAGACTGTCAGCGATTTTCTGCTTAATCGGCTTGCGGACTGGGGTATTTCGCGGATCTACGGTTATCCCGGCGACGGGATCAACGGGATCATCGGAGCGGTGCAGCGTCATAGTGAGGACATTCACTTTGTACAGGTGCGGCACGAGGAACTGGCGGCGTTCATGGCTTGCGCGCATGCCAAGTTCACGGGGCAGATTGGTGTGTGCCTGGCCACCTCGGGGCCGGGAGCCATTCATCTGTTGAACGGTTTGTACGACGCCAAGATGGATCACATGCCGGTGTTGGCCATCGTCGGCCAACAGAAGCGGGACGGGCTGGGCAGCTTCTATCAGCAGGAAGTGGACCTGGTGAACCTGTTCAAAGACGTGGCAAACGAATACGTGCAGATGATGATGGTGCCCGATCAGGTGCGTCATGGCGTGGATACGGCGGTGCGCATCGCTTTGGCCCGCAAGTGCGTGACCTGCCTGATTTTCCCCAACGACTTGCAGGAGCAGGATGCGACTGAGTCGCCGCCCCGCAAGCATGGGGTCACGTTCTCTGGTATCGGCTACACGCCGCCGCGGATCGTGCCCAAGCAGAAAGAGATCGAGCGTGCTGCGGAAGTGCTGAATGCGGGTGAGAAGGTGGCCATGCTGGTCGGTGCGGGGGCACTCGGGGCGTCCGATGAGGTTGCGCAGATGGCGGACCTGCTCGGGGCGGGGGTGGCCAAGGCTCTGCTGGGCAAGGCGGTGCTGCCCGACGATCTGCCGTACGTGACGGGGGCCATCGGTCTTTTGGGCACGCGTCCAAGTTGGGACGCCATGATGGACTGCGACACCTTCCTGATGGTGGGGTCGAGCTTTCCGTACTCGGAGTTTCTGCCGAAAGAGGGGCAGGCTCGCGGGGTGCAGATCGACATTGAGGCTCGCGCGCTGAGTCTGCGCTATCCGATGGAGGTCAATTTGCACGGTGATGCGTCGCTGACGCTTCAGATGCTTATGCCGCTGGTAAAGCGGAAGGACAACGATGCCTGGCGGCAGAAGATTGAAGACGATCTGCGCGACTGGTGGCAACTGTTGGAGTCGCGGGCCATGATCGAAGCCGATCCCATCAACCCGCAGCGCATCTTCTGGGAGTTGTCGCCGCGGCTGCCGGAAGGCTGCATCATCTGCTCGGATTCGGGGTCGTCGGCCAACTGGTTCGCCCGCGATCTGAAGATTCGGTCGGGCATGATGGCGTCGCTGTCGGGCAATCTGGCGACCATGGGTCCCGGGTGTCCGTACGCGGTGTCGGCCAAGTTTGCGTATCCGCATCGGCCGGTGATTGCCTGCGTGGGCGACGGGGCCATGCAGATGAACGGTAACAACGTGCTGTTGACGGTGCACAAGTACTGGAAGGAGTGGTCGGATCCGCGGTTTATCGTTCTGGTGCTGAACAACCAGGACCTGAACCAGGTCACGTGGGAGCAACGAATCATGACGGGCGATCCGCGGGCGGTCGTTTCGCAGGATCTGCCGGAGTTCAACTACGCGCAATACGCGGATTCGCTCGGGCTGCACGGCGTACGTATGGAGTCGCCGATGGAGATCGGTCCCGGCTGGGACGAGGCCTTCCATTCGGATCGGCCGGTGGTGGTGGATGCGCTGGTCGATCCGGAGGTGCCGCCGTTGCCGCCGCACATAAAGTTCGAGCAGGCGGTGAGCTTCTGGAAAGCTATTTTCAAGGGCGATCCGAACAAGTGGCACATGATGCGGCAGTCGTTCAAGGACATGGTTACGACTTATTCGCCCGTTTGAGAGTGGGCTCCTCGTGGGCTGAGCTTGTTGAGCCAACTGGTCCGCGTGGGGTGATGCCCGCGGCTCGTTACTTTGGGGAGTGGTTATGAGTTCCTCGCTTGTTGTCTTGCGCGAAGAGAATGAGGGCCGGCGGTTTTACCGTCAGCAGGAAGATTCCACCACGACGGCGACGGCCGTGCTGGACGTGGACAAGTTGGTGGCCGACCTCAGAGAGCACGTGCGCGGTGAGGTCCGCTTCGATCGCGGCAGTCGGGCGCTGTACGCCACGGACGGCTCGAACTACCGGCAGGTGCCGATCGGCGTGGTGGTTCCCAGGAATGAGCGGGACGTCATCCTGACCTTCGAGATCTGCAGTAGGCACGGTGCGCCCATTCTGTCGCGCGGTTGCGGCACGAGTCTGGCCGGCCAGTGCTGCAATGCGGCGGTGGTGATCGACTATTCCAAGTACATGCGCGCCGTGGTGGACATCGATCCGAGACGTAAGCTGGCCACGGTTGAGCCGGGCTGCGTGCTCGACGATCTGCGAAAGGAGGCTCAGAGGAGGCACGGGCTGACCTTCGCTCCGGACCCGGCCACGCACAATCACTGTTGCCTGGGAGGCATGCTGGGCAACAACTCGTGCGGCGTGCACTCGCTGATGGCGGTGAACCAGGGTCTTGGCATGCGTACCAGCGACAACACGTATTCGCTGGACGTAATCACCTACGACGGCATGTGTATGGGCGTGGGGGCGACGCCGCCGGATGAGCTTGCGGCCATCATCGCAGAGGGCGGGCGTCGAGGCGAAATATACGCCTCTTTGAAGCGGCTGGTGGACAAATACGGCGATGCCATTCGCAAGATGCCACAGTTGCCGCGGCGAGTCTCGGGATACAACCTGGACGCTCTGCTGCCGGAGAACGGCTTCAATGTCGCCCAGGCGTTGGTGGGTACCGAAGGCACGTGCGTGGGCATTCTGCGAGCGCGTTTGCACCTGGTGGACTACATGCAAGCTCGCGTGCTGGTGGTGCTGGGTTACCCGGACATCTTCCAGTCGGCCAAGCATCTGATGGAGATCCTGGAGTTCAAGCCGACCGGCCTGGAGGGGATCGACCATCTTCTAGTGGAGTATATTCGGCACAAGCACGTACACGAGAGCGATCTGGCTTTTTTGCCACGAGGTGACGGTTATCTGTTCGTGGAGTTCGGCGCACACTCGATGGAACAGGCGGAGAGGCAGGCCCGGGCGATGATCGCCCGCATCGAGAAGCATCGAGATGCGCCGGACATCCACGTTTACAAGGACAAGGAGAGGCAGGAGAAGGTCTGGGAGCTTCGAGAGAGTGGCCTGGGGGCCACGGCGTGGGTGCCTGGGCTGCCGGATATGTGGCCCGGATGGGAGGATTCGGCGGTACCGCCTGACAAGGTGGCTACGTATCTGCCGGCGTTTCGCAAGCTGCTGGACAAGTACGGCTATCACCCCTCGCTTTACGGCCACTTCGGGCAGGGTTGCATCCATTGCCGAATCGACTTCGACGTTTATACCGCCGAGGGCATACGCAAATGGCGGTCATTTCTGGATGAGGC
>JBJKSL010000545.1:0-3931 GCA_046704145.1 Phycisphaerae bacterium | reverse complement strand
TCGCCGAACTCGGGATCGGAGACCGTTTTCACTTCACCGGCTTCCTGGAGGGCGAGCAGATCGAGCGGATCTTCGCGCTTGCCGACCTGTACGTCATGCCCAGCGTCTCGGAGCCCTTCGGCATCGCCCCGCTGGAGGCGCTGAGCCACAACGTGCCCGTCATCATCTCCAAGCAGTCGGGCGTCTCGGAGGTTCTGACGCACGTGCTGAAGGTGGACTTCTGGGACGTCGACGAGATGGCCAACAAGATTACGGCCGTCCTGCGGCACAGTTCACTGCACAAGACACTGCTCGAGCAAAGCAGCATCGAAGTACGCAAACTCTCCTGGGTCGATTCCGCACGTCGATGCGTGGAGGTCTATCAGGCGGCGATGGCCTGAGCAGGCTGGCGAAATCTGAGATTCCAAATCGCTTTGAATCTAACTGCTTACTCGCGATTACGCGACATGTTTTCTTAGGACCCGACTTTTCTTAGGACCGCGTCAACTTGTTGACGCAGATTGACGGCAACAAGTTGCCTCGGTCCTTGAAGAGGATACTTGGCGCCGCTGATTCCCGAAGTCTGGGACGGCGAAAGCCGATCGAAGTGAGTCTACAAGCTCAATCCGCACTCGGCAGACGACAAGAAGATGGTGTTCGGCTACGATTACATGCTAGACGGTGTCCTTGTTCTTCGGGACAGATCCAGACGCCCAATATAAGACGCTGATCGATGAGGCTGGCCACCAATGTGGAATGCCACATGGAGCAGATCCTAATGCAACACTTGATCCGGATTCTCTTGCGAAGTCCGCTGGCACAATATGTCAGAACCCTGGTGAATGTGTTGGAGGCTAGGCTGGCATTCGGTGCCCTGATGATCCTGCTGGCGAGTGCGCCAGGCTGCGAATCCAGTGAGAAAGGACTCAAGGCCTCGAAGACGTGGGTGGACATGGATACCATTGCTGCAGGAATCGAGACGAATACCTTAGGTTCCGTGGATGGTTATGAACAGCTGATTCTACGGCTGCACGAACTTAGGGCCTTAGATGGGAAGGTCGTAGACTTCCTGTCTGACGGATGGGGGCGACCTTATGTGCTCGCAATGAATCGCTCAGTGCCTGGTCGCACTTTCTTCATAGTTGCCTCGGCCGGCCCAGACGGCCGATTTGGAACCCGTGACGACCTTTTTCGCTGCGCAATTGAGTCGCGTCACGCGGTGTCACAGCCGGAAGAGGACTGAGCAGGCCTCGCAATCTGAGATTTCGAATTTGAGATTCTCAGATTATTTCAGATTTGAGATTTCGCTTCGCACTTCTTCTTCACCGTTTCCACCATTTGCGGCCCGCGGAGATCCTGCACGATTAGTTTGCCGTCCGGGCCGATCAGGCAGATGTAGGGGATGCCTACGCCGTCCAGCTCTTCGAAGGCTTCATTCGCGCCGGAGTCTGGGCCGAAGATCTGCGGCCAGACAATCTTGTTGTCAGCCATGGCCTTGTCGAGCGCCTTGCGATCGGTGTCCAGGCTGATGCCGATGAGAATGAAATCGTCGCGCCCCTTCATGGCTTCGTACACCGCCCGGACGTTGGGCACCTCCGCCATGCACGGTCGGCACCAGCTTGCCCAGCAATCCAGCATCACGTACTTGCCACGCAGGTCAGAGAGCTTGTAGGTCTTGCCGTCGATCGCCTTCAGGGCCAGATCCGGCACCGGACGGCCGGGCATAAGCTTACGCTCGGGCACGGGCTGCGAATCCGGTGCCGAGGCTACCGCCCCTCTGAGCGCACTCATCGGTACGTCGGCATCCTCCAGAGTCACGCGGTGGTCTCGCTTGCCGGTAGCGAGAGTCAGTTGCAGGGGCTTGCCGAAACCGGGCCGCACGAAAGTGAACTCGATGTTGCCCGGCGGTGCGTGCTCGAAGAGGAATTTACCGTCTTCGCCGGTGACCGTTCGCAATCCGATAGTGCGGTAGTCCCTCCAACTCTCAGCGGACACGCGCACGTGATCGATGGGATTGCCTTCCTCGTCCACGACCACGCCGCCGATGGCCTCGCCGGGCTCCAGGCTGATATTCAACTCGGCGGTCTTGCCCGTGAAGAGATCGGCCTCTCCGAACGCCGTTGCGTAGCGATCGTGCTGGAAAGTCACGGTGACGATGCCCGGACGCACTCCTCGCAACTCGTATGTTCCGTCCGCTGCCGTCCAGTCAATGGGCATGTCGTAGCGCGGCTCGCGACCGGCGGTCACTCGCACGCCAAAGATCGGCTCGCCGGTCTGCTTGTCGATGACTTTGCCGTGCACGCGGGCGGCCAGTGTGACTACCAGTCGGGCTTGTACGCGGGCAGGCTGTGTGCTCGCGGGACCTTCTGCTGGGGGAAGTTTGACGAACTCGTCGTAAGCCCGCATGGCCAGGTATCGTTCGCCGTTCAGCCGTACGCTCAGGCCCATGCAGTCGCTTTGCAGGCCGTGCAGGACCACCTTGCCGGACGCGTCCGTGATGCCTGAGGCCCGGACCGGCGTCGGCTCGGCAATGGCTTCGACGGCTACGCCTTCTGCAGGAACGCCGGTGTTCGTAAAGACGGTCAATTCCACGCGACGCTCAGGAGCTAACTGAAAGTCCACGCTTTGCCGATCGTCTTCAATGCTGACCGGCTCGCGCTGAACTGCATAGCCGTCGGCCGTGACGGAGATCATCGCCGGACCGTAGAAGACCGACTTAAGCGAGTACGAGCCATCCGGGCCGGTGACTGCGGAGATGTTCTTGCCGGCGGTGTTGCACGAAACCTTGACGCCGCAGATGGGCTTGCCGGTATCGTCAGCGGTCACCACGCCTTTGACGGTTGCTCCGCCTTGCAGGGACACATCGATGAAGGGCGTGTCGTCCGGGTCGGATATGTCCAACTCGCCAACGTAAGGTGCGAAGCCTTCCTTGGTGGCCCGAAAACGTAACGTGTCGACCTTGGGCCGCGTGAGCGTGATCGTGATGGCGCCCTTATCGCCTGAGACGGTCTCTGCCAGGGGAGGATCGTCCTCGGCGGCGTCGGGCAGCTCGATGCGTATTTCGACGTCTGCAACCCCCGCCCCCACCGGATCCACGACGAGGCCCTCGATGCGAAGTTCATTCGCCCCGGCCGGCGGTGGGGTCGTCTGCTGGGCGGCTGCCAGTGAGGCGCCCATCAATGCCGCCAGCAGGTATGCCCAAAGCGTGGTTTGTGTGGCCTGTCGAATCATGAAGCTGCTCCGTACACAAAGACGGCAAGCGTAGCCCTGCATATCAGTGCAAAAAAAGAATGTACTACAGGAACTGCGATTATACGGCATGTCACTGCGTCCCATAACACCCGGTAGCTGGATAGCTGCCTCTGGCGGATAAGCGTTTGATTTACAGCCACTTACAAGATGGTTGCAGAAGCATTCACGACCTGTCCGATACGCTACCATTGGTGGCCTCTGCAGCGTCTTGCATCCATATATGGGCATGCTAAGGTGCGGATGTCCGATAACCCCGGTTGCCACCACGTGTGTAGAGAAAATGCAAAACAGGATTTGACGTTCGGACCAGGTTAGGGTATACTCTAGTCCGTACAAAAGGTGAACAACGATCCGAGCCTGGACGATCGGGAAGTGGTGGCGAGCATCAGGCCACTCATCCCGATCAGTGCTGGAGCGTCCGCGGAGTTGAAGGCGCGGGCGACTGTTCGGCGAGCAACCCCAACGCCAGGGAGGGCATGCGGGGATGCAGAGAACGTCTTGGCAGTACGTCGCCGGTGTCCTTTCGAGGATCTGTGGCGGCCAAGGCGGTCCGCAGGGAGGCGGCTGACGATGGTTTTGGCAACTCAACGGAACGAATTGCCCGTGTGCGTCTTTGGCCCTGGGGGCGATTTCCGTACGGCGACCGCTGGGCGCGATTTTGCAGCCTCCGCCAGTTGTCCCTCGCAGGGTCAGCCGGAGA
>JBJKSL010000544.1:0-5002 GCA_046704145.1 Phycisphaerae bacterium | reverse complement strand
TGCCTTGGTCAGACCCGGTTTCTGTGAAACCGGTGCCGCTTTGACTGGTGCAGACGCCGCCTTCACCGGCGCAGCCTTCTGCGGTGCCGGTTTCTGCGGTGCCGGTTTCTGCGGTGCCGGTGTCGCTGCCGGCCTGGTGCTCGCCGGAGCGGTGGACGCGGGTTGGCTGGTCACGGTGGCTGCGATGGCCCCTGCTGCCTCCGTCATCTGCTGCAACTCGGACAACTCGCTGACTGACGGAACGAACGATGCCGGCTTGGTCGTCGAATCATTGTCCGGCTGAGCAATCGGATCCCAGTAGTGGACTTCTCTCGCCCGCATCATCTCCAGCGGGTTCTCACGTTCGCCCGGCCGCATGATTCGCTTGACGTTGATCTCGGTGGGATCGGGCGCAAAGCGCTGCAGGTTGGCCAGAAGCTTCTCCGGATCCTTTACCCTGCGAGCGATCATGGTGATCTTCGGCTGCGGCGGGCTCTTCTCGATCTTCTTCAGCAGGTCCTCGACGATCTGGAACTGCTTGGGCTCGCCGGTCACGATGATCTGATTGGTGAACGAGAACGGCTTCACGAACGGCGCGTCCCAGCCGAGCATATCGTAAAGCTGCTTGTCCAATACGTCGGCCACCTCCTTGGCCGGGCCCTTCACATCGTACAGCTTGGTCGTGCCGTCCGGACCTGTGGAAATCACGTTGCCGGCCAGTGCGGTGTTGCTACCCTTTGCGGCTTTGGCCATGGCTTCCATCTGGTCGACGATCTCTTCGACGATGGGGAACTTCTCCGGCGGCCCGAACACGATCAGCTGATTCGTCTGGTAATTGGTCTTGACCGTAACCTGGGACGAGCCGCTGCTGTGCCGCCGGCCATAGCCGGAACCGCCATAGCTGTCGCTGCTGCCGCCGCCGACCATGTCCTCGATCATGCCGGCCACTTCCATAAGGTCGGCTTCCTTGACGTCGATGACCTTGAACATGCCCTCAGGTCGGGCACTGTCATCGAGTTGCTTGATCAGCTTCTCGCCCGCGGCCACCTTCTCGTCGGTACCGGTGAGGATGATTGAGTTGCTCGACTCCACCGCGGTTGCGGACAGGTCCTCGTTGCTGGTGCTACCGCGCGACCGCCGCGACCGCCATGTTGAATAGCCGCTGCTGTCGCTGGCACCGGAGCCGCCAACGCCGTAGCCGCTGTGTCCGTGCCGTGATGACGACGAGGAACCACTCTGTTTGTTGACCTGCTCCTCGACGAGGGGTGCGATTTCGTCGGCTTTGGCCGTTCGCAATGCCACGATGCGCGTGGTGGACGGCTTGCTCGGCCGGTCGAACTCTGCGATCAACTCTTCAACCAGGGGCATTAGGCTGCCCGGGGCCGAAACCATGATCTTGTTGTCGTTGGGATGCGGGGTGACCCGCGGACCGCCGGAACCATAACCGCCGTACCTGCCGCCGCCGCTCTCCCGCTGCAGCTCACTGTACTTGGCATCCAGCACAGGCTGGATCACGTCCGCGAGGTCCTGCGGCCGTGCGTTCTTGACATCAAAGTGCTTGATGACCATGGTCAGGTCGGTACCTTCCTTGGCCTTGATCATCTCGGTGACCTTCTTGTCGATCTCGGGCATGCGGCTGGACGGTGCGGACACGATCAGCAGATCGCTGCCGTAGTCGCCGATGAACTTCACTGGCGAATTGCCGCTGTCTCCGCGACGGCCGCCGCTAACCCCGAAGAGGCTCTCCAGGTTGCGGGCGAGTTCGAACGAGCCGCGATCGCCCTTGACCTTGTAGGTCTTGACCTCATTGCCCGCCGTGCTGTCCACGTCGACGTCGGCGATAAACTTGGCGACTTCATCCATCTTGTCCTTGGGCGCCTGCACGATCAGCCCACGGCCAAGCTCGCTCACCTTCACGCCGAGTTCCGGCCCCTGCGAAGACATGCTGCTATACCGGTGCCGGCCATAACCGTAACCGCCATAACTGCTGGAACCACTGGACGAGGAAGTCTCAAACGTCGTCTGAATGAGCTGGCTGACTTCCATCGGATCCGCATATTTTAATTCGAATACCTTGCGGACCATCTCCTTGGCCGTGTAGTCAGCATCGATCTGCTTGGCCAGTTGCTCGGCCTTCTTGAAATCCTCTTCCGAACTCGACACCAGCACGCGGTTGCTGATCGGCTCGACGATCACGCGCACCGGCACCTTGGCGGAGTTCCCGCCTCCGTAGCTATAACGGCTGTAGCCACCGTAGTATCCGCCCCCCCCACTGTTGGACTGGAAGAGCTCCTGGATCTTCTGGGCCACGTATTCAGCGTCAGCCTTCTCGAGCACGATCGGGCGGAACTCCGCCTGGTCCGACGGCGAGGGCTGATCGAGCTGCTGGACGAGCTCCTTGATCTTGACCTGTATTTCGTCCGTCGCCGTGGCCACCACCGAATTGGTTGTCGGCTCGACATTGAACGTGGGCGAGTCGTTAGCGGTAGCACCACCCCCGCCGTAGTATCCACGATGACCGTAGACCCCACCGCCTTGGCCGAGGGACTGCTGGAGAATCCCCACGATCGTGGATGCGTCCCCATGCTCGACCCGGTAAACACGCGTCAGGGTCGCGACTTTACTCTTGTCATCAACCTGCTTGATCAAGCCGTCGATCTTCGGCCACAGATCGTCGCTGCACAGCACGATGAGCATCTTGGCCGTATCGTCAGAGATGAACTTGGGCAGTTTGCCTTCGCCACTGCCGCCACCGCCGTAATAACCTCGACGACCGTATGGCGAGTAGCCCCCGCCACCGCCGCCGCTACTGCCGCCGCCGAAGCGGTTGGTCAGAGTATCTGCAACCGACGAAGGCGTCGCGTTCTCCAGGAACACCACGTGCTCGGTGGCCCCGGCCAATGGATCGACGTCCATCTGCGCGATCAGCTCCTTGGCCTCCTTCATGTCGGACGCGCCACCACTGATCACCAAAGTCTTGTCAGCGTCGCCGGACGTGGAGACTCTGAACACCTCTTCATTGCTCCGCGCGCCACGGCTGCTGGAGCGGCGTTGTCCGAGCATGGTACCCAGCACCGACGCGATGTTCATCGCGCTGCCATTCTTGAGTTGCACAAACTGGATCTTGGCTTCGTCGCCCTGCTCGACATCCAGGAGCGCCACCCATTCCTTGATCTGGGTCATCTCGTCTTCGGTGGCCTTGACGATGATCGATCGCTCCATGGGGATCAGCACGGCCGTCGAACCGATACTGCGGAAGCTGGGCGGCGGCGCGGGTTGATCGATCTTGGTGCCGTTGGGACCGGGACGCGGCGGCGGTGCGGGCGGCTGGTACAGTTCGCGACGGCCCAGCAGTTGCTGAATCTTCTCCACGATCTCGCTGGGCTCGGTATGCTCGAGCTTGATGACTTCCCGATGCTCGCGATCCACAAGTGGTACGTCGATGAACTTGGTCAGCAACTCTTCGACCAGCTTCTGCTTGGCTTCAGAAGCGCGCACCAGGATCTGGTTCTTGCGTTTATCCTCCTGAATGTCCACTTGGTCAATCGTGGAGGTGCCGATGTCTGCCGGCGCAGCAGCCTCCGGTGCCGGCGTAGGTGTGCGCCGCGGCCCGTGCGTGATTACGCGCGAAGGCGTCGGCGTATGCACTGCTGGTGCCCCCTCCGAAGCCGGCGGTAGAAGCTGAGTCAGCAACTCAATCGCCTGCGAGGGCGCGGCATACTTGAGCTCGTAGGCCTTCCAGGTGCGGCCGTCTTCCGGCGGACCGTTCGCGACGTACATCTTGGCGATGTCCAGCTGCCGCTCGATGTAATACACAAATCCCTGCAACTCGATCTTGTTCGTGTCCGGGACGACCGTGGCACGTGCGGTATTGTCAGGCACGTGATCGACCAGGCCGGCAGCCAGCGTGGCGGCGTTGAGGTTCTTAACGTCGTAGGTGACCGAGGCGATCTCCCACATCGGCAGCTTGGCGGCCTCGTATGCCTCCAGCGAACTGTACATGCGCGTAGGCGGAATATAGCGGTACCAGTCGGTCAGCCGCCGAATGCCCAGGTACGCACCGGCACGCACGGCCCAGTAGCCCTTTTCCGCCAGCAGTTGGTCGTAGGTGACCAGGGCGTCGTCGAAGTTCTGCAGTTCCTGGCTCTCGAAGGAAATCGTCAGGCTGGCATCGGCCTGCTCGATCTGCCCGATCAGGCTAAGCCCCGACATCTCCTGAAAGTCCTCCACCGTCTTGCTGAGAGGAGTGTTCTTCCAGACGAAGAAGAATTTGCGATCCTCCGGCGGAAGCTTCCACCAATCCTTCGGACGCTCGACCTTCGGCTGCTTGCTGGCCGGATCCTGAACTACGCGGTATTCAGTGGGCTCCTGGGTAGCGGGCTTGTTCGAAGCCGCAGCACCCGCCGAGGGTGCACCGTGTTCGCCAGGCCCGGTCTGCGTGACGGGACGCGGCGCCATGCCGCGCGAAGGCGGGACTGGCGGGACGGACCTGAGAGCCGACGCTCCCGCCGGCCGGCTTGCCAACTGTCCGCGATGCTCTGCCCGAAGCTCTTCGATCGATCGCCCCGTGCGCGTACCCGGCTCAGGCACGGAAGAGGACGTACCTCGCTCGTTGCCCCGCTGGGCAGCCAGCCTGGCCTTCAGATCTTTCAGTTCTTTGTCACTGACATCCGGCAGCGCGTTGGCGTCCAGCTTCATACCAGCCGCCGGCCGCGGTTCCGGGCTGGCCGCCGCTGGAGCAGGCGTGCTCCCCCCGTTGTGCGTTCGCTGCTGTGCAAAACGCTCTCGAGCAAGATTTGCTCGCCCGCTCTCCATTGCGGCACGCCGCTCGGAAGGCGTCGGCCGATGGACGGCCGGACGACTGGCGGGAGTCCTGACCGACCTGTTTGGGGTCGAAGCGTCGGCCAGCACCATCACCGGCTGCGCAGCCACGCTGCCGACTGCAGCTTAATCAGTACGTTCAGTATTGTCAGTCGAGGATGCCAGGCCGACGCCGTCAAGGCCAAGGCATCCTCGACTGACA
>JBJKSL010000543.1:0-4238 GCA_046704145.1 Phycisphaerae bacterium | reverse complement strand
GGTAAAGGGACTGGCACACATGCCGGGTTCTGGTCTGCCTGCGCCGGCTGTATCGGGACTGGTTGTTTGGTTGGGGATGGCGGTGATTCTGCTCTGTGTGCTGCGTAAGCCGTTACGACTAAACGTGCACATGGCCAAGCTGCCGGCGTTGGCTTTCGTGGCGGTGCTCTTGTGGACGATTGCCCCGCGACCGGCATCGCAGGTACTCGATCTGCACTTCCTTTCGGTAGGTAACGGCAATGCCACGTTGATCGAACTGCCGAACGGCAAAACGCTTCTATACGACATCGGCTGTTTCCCGCCTTACGATGTCGAGCGATGGAGTGTCGGCCCGCTGTTGGCCCGCGATCACTGTCGCGAGATCGACGCTTTGCTCCTCAGTCACGCCAACCTCGATCACTATGGTGGGGCGATGGATCTCATCCAACGCCGTCAGGTCGATGCGGTGATTACGACGCCGCACTTCGCCCACGCGGTCGGCCAGCATTCCACCACGCGCGATCTGGCAAGCATGATTCGCAGTCATCCGATCGTTTGGCAGACGGTCTGCACGGGTAGCGGGTTAAGCGGCACCGGTCGCGTGAAGGTCGACGTCGTCTGGCCGCCGGCAGCGGAGGTCGCCCCCGCAGATGACAACGATACCTCCATGGTGGTGCGGCTAAGCTACGCAGGCAGGCGTATTCTGTTGTGCGGCGATATCGAGGAGTATGCGATGCAGCAGTTGCTGGCCACCGCCGACCTCAAAGCTGACGTGTTGTTGCTGCCGCATCATGGCAGTACGACTTCGCCCTCGCTGGCTGGCTTCATACGCGCGGTCGATCCGCAGTACTGCATCCGTTCCACGGGTCTGCATGACACAACGGTGGTCTTGCAGAAGGCTGTCGGGGATAGGTCGCTGTTCAGCACGGCTGATTGCGGAGCGGTGCACGTGCGGATCGGGCCGGACGGCAAAGTGCACATCGCGTCGATGCAACAGCCGCACGCTTCGTCAGCCCCACTTGTGCAGTAGTCGCACGAAATCCGCCTGATACAGCCACGCGCCGATGCCCAGGCCCACGATAGTCGCAACCACGAGAAAGGCCTTGATCCCTGCGACAGCCCGGTTCAGCCGCAGCACCGCGTTGGGATCGACCGCGTAGCGTTTGAGCAGTCTCACGCGGTTGCCGATGCTTGAGTGCCGCCAACTGCGGGCCTCCAACGGAATGCCGTTGAGCGCGGCGATTCGTTCCAGGGCCTCGCCGAAAACGTGTGCTCCGCTGGCACACAGGGCCAAGTCCGGGCGGATAGGTTTTGTCTGCGTCGTGGAGTCCAGCGG
Organism: Phycisphaerae bacterium; assembly: GCA_046704145.1. Classification (GTDB taxonomy): domain Bacteria; phylum Planctomycetota; class Phycisphaerae; order UBA1845; family PWPN01; genus JACQVT01. Next base: position 2,923 of record JBJKSL010000543.1, on the reverse strand, counting down.
GTAGGTACCGTGCAGTACGCAGGGGCGGTCGCATCCTTCCGCGGGGGGCGTAACGCTGCGCGCTCCGAACAGGTCCGCCTGCCACTCGAAACGTCGCGAGACCGGACCGAACCACATCGCCCAGACGCCGACCACCATCAACATGGCTGATACGTGCAGATAATCCGGCACCTGCTTGAGGGTCGCGGGCGTCAGCAGCCAACCGAGCATCGGCCGGCCCTCGCGCATGACCAGTTCGCTGATGCCGCCGACGATCAGCATCGAGGTGATCGCAAACAGCAGATAGAAGGTGATGTGGTGATGCTTGACGTGGCCGGCCTCGTGTCCGAAGACCGCTTCGATCTTGCGGTCGTCCATGGTTTCGAGCAGGCCGTCGGACAGCAGGATGTACCGCACCGGCCGCAACAGACCCATGACCGCAGCGTTGACCACCATGCCATCGCTCTCCCAGATGAGGATATCGCGATAGCGCAAGCCGACTTTGCGGCACAAAATGTCGAGGCGTGCCCGCAGGTCGCCGCGGGGCAGCGATTGCGTATGCCAGATGAATCGCAGGAAGACCGGCGCGACGAGGAAGACAGCACCGGCCACCACGACTAGCACGGCCTGGTCGGCCCAGGATACGCCGGTCACTTGTCGCAGCCAGCGGCCATAGTTGGCGGTGCTGACCGCGTCGATGGCCATCACGATGGGCACCATCGGTGCAAGGATGATCAGCACGTGATGGCGGAACATAAAAGTCACGTACGACCACATGCTCCAGGCCGGGTGCGTCGGCTGGTTGACCCACATGCGCAGATCGAAGGACACCTGTCGAATGCCGCGGTCGGCCGGATACAGCAGCACCCATGAAACCACTGTTCCCAGCAGGAACGGCAGCAGCATGACCATCTCGCCCAGGCCCCAGACTCTCTGCATCCAGTCCACGCGAGCGATGAATCGCGACCAGTCCGTCAGGTACACGCTGGCCGTGAACCCGCCGATCAGCACGAATCGCAGCACGGCCGAGCACTGGCCCATGCGTCGCTGAGCCGCCGGCAGCCAGGCGGGGTTGTACTCCAGCTTGCGTTTGACGAGCCAACTGCCCACCGCTGCCACCAGCGCCGCGAGTACCACTTGGCCGGCAACGATCACCGCCGTCCAGAACGGCGAATGGATGGTCTCCCACGGCGGGCCCTTTTCCGGCACGCTGAGCACAATCGCAAAGGCAGCAAAAACGATGAACTGCATTCAAAGCACTCACTCTGAGGCCAGACTCTCCAGCCGATCCCCGGCCTGCACGTGTCGGCCGTTCACGAACTCCTGCCAACTCATGGCCCGGCCGCCGGCAGGTTGGACACCCTGGATTTCCAGCGTGCCCTCACCTGTGGCCACGGTCATCATCGGCGCGATCGTGCCCGGTGCCGCCGAGACTCCCGTTGGTACGCTTGTGGCCGCAAGCAGGGTCAGTTCCACTGCCTTGCCGTCCGGAGCAGCCGGTACGTAGCGACACCTGGCTCCCGGCCAAGGTGACATCGCCCGCACGAGTCGAGCCAACTCCTCAGCCGGTCGCGTGAATTGCAGAAAACCATCGCATTTCTTGAGCTTCTTGGCATAGGTGGTCTGCGTGTCGTCCTGCGGCTCACCCGGAATCTGTGGATTCTTTTCCAGCAGATCCATCGCGGCCTTGACCGCGTCGCAGCCCACGCGGCTGAGGCGATCGTGCAACTCGCCGGTGGTCTCCGTGGACAGGATCGATGTCTGGCGCGTGAGCAGCACAGGGCCGGCGTCCATGCGGTCGACCAGTCGAAACACGCTTACGCCGGTCAGCGTGTCGCCTGCCAGGATGGCGGCTGATATGGGCGATGCCCCGCGATGCTTGGGCAGCAAGGAGGCGTGCAGGTTGATACAACCTTCCGTGAACGCCGAACGCACCGGCTCCGACATCTTCTGTCCGAAGGCCGCCACCACGCCGATATCCGCCTTCAGCGATATCAGTTGCTCGACGACTGCGGGCGCGTTCACATCTTCGCACTTGAGCAGCGGCAACCCATCCTCCTCGGCCTGCTCCGCTGTCGGCGTAGGCTGCAGCACCTTGCCGCGACCGGCGGGCCGATCCGGCTGAGTCACCACGAGCAGAACCTCGTGTCGGCTGTTGACCAACGCACGCAACGGCGGCACGGCGAAATCACCTGATCCGAAATAGACTACCCGCATGCAGACTCCTCAAATCCCCTCGCGTGACGGCTCGGGGTCGCAAAAGTTCCAGCCCCACGGCTTGTTGTCGGCCTGATGATACGCCGCATCTGAATTCCGGGCAAAACGCGCTGCCCGGGAGGCCGATCATAGACTACGATTCTTCTCGCGGTCGCGTATTTGTTATCATGAGGCGATGATGCCCGATAAAGACACCCACGAACAAATGGCCGCGGACTACCTTGCGATCGAACTACGCGAGGAGGCTCCGCAATCACTGACTAAAGTTGCGGAATTCGACGAGCATCCGCTGGCCAACGAGGGTGCCGCGACCGTTTTTGCGTTCAACGCCAGGATCGGCGGCGGTCCTGAGGAAGCATACTACGTCGTCGCCGGCCAGACGATGGCCAATTACTATCCGCAGTGGGGTCTGGACCCCGATCAGATCTACAGCGTGCATCTGGGCACGCGATTTATGCTGGTGGTTGAGGTGCAGCAATTGGACCTTTCCGGACTGCCGAGCAGCCTCGAGCACGACGTTAGCGTAGCGCTGGCGGGTGTCGCTCCTGGCGAGTCGGTCAGCGACTTTCGGGCAGTGGCGGCCTTTCGTGCGGAGGATCAGGTGCACGCCGTCTGCCGGCTTCGCGTCGCCGATGAGGAAGTCTACGTTTTGGCCGCCGACCTGCCGTTGGGCATCTATCGCGAGGTCGAACTTCCCCCGCACGTCGTCTATCGCTGGCACCTGGGC
>JBJKSL010000542.1:0-3494 GCA_046704145.1 Phycisphaerae bacterium | reverse complement strand
GACGCGGAACCCGTGGAAAGCTCCACCGCAGACACCCTCTTTTTCTCCCCGATAGGGGCGGCTATCGCCCCCCCTATCGGGGATATAAAGAAAAAACGATTGTACGCGACTGTCCACGGATTACGCTCTGGGCTTCGCCCCTCGCTTCATCCGTGGCTACTCTCGACGGCCCCGCCGGGGCCGAAAACTCGCGATCGAACGCTAAACACGTACCGGGCTCGAAGCCGGTCCCACATGGAAAGCACCGTTGAATCGCAAACAACGATTCACAGCTTACCCGCAGAGGTTGAGTGCGTCGAGATATGATACCGATTACATTTGAAACTCGTGACCGCCGTGGCGTCCCGTAGACTTGCGGGCACGTCGCCGCGCGCAAAAGGATGCGGATGCGTATGAGCGGTTGATCTGAATACGAGGCGAGGGGCGACAGGAAGCTGCCGCCATCCCGAAGGAAGGAAGAAGATCAGCCAAGCGGTTAGGCGTGCGCTCAGCTCTGCTGCAGAACCCACTCGACGGCGCGATGCGTCAGTTCCGTACCGGACTTCAGGTTGAGCTTCGACTTGATGTTGTCGCGGTGAGTTTCAATGGTCTTGACGCTCAAGTGCAGCTTGGCTGCGATCTGCCGCGTGCTCAGGCCCTGGCCGATCATCTGGAAGACCTCCAGCTCGCGATCGCTGAGGCCGTCGATGTCGGAGTGCTCGAGCCAGTTGCCACCTGCCGCCCGCTGCAGCACGCGATCCGTCATGCGCCGGCTCAGGTAGATCTGGCCCCTGAGCACCTGGCGAACGGCATTGATGATGTGGTCGGTGGCCTCTTCCTTGTTGATGTAGCCCATGGCGCCGGCACGCAAGGCCCGCTCGGCGTAAAGCGACTCATCATACATGGAAGAAACCAGCATCTTGATGGCCGGGTCGTGAGCCTTGATCTGCTTGACCAGCTCGATACCGTTGCCGCTCTTCAAGGAGATGTCGATGATGACCACGTCGGGATGGGTATCGTTCACCATGCGCATCGCCGCGGGAGCATCCTCGGCCTCGCCGCAAACCTCCAGGTCCGGCTCGTGGTCGATCAGACCCGATAGCCCCCGGCGGACAATGGGGTGATCGTCCACGATCAGCACCCTGGTCTTCTGCCCAATTGCTCGCACCTTTGTCATGGTCATAAACAATCCTCCCACTTACCGCAGACATATGGGCATGTTTTCGCCGTGCTCTGCCGACCGCAAATCAGGGATTGCACCCATCATGCTTTGCCAATGAAGCATGATATGCGCTTCTGTGTCCGAAGAGTCGAAATCTCGGCCAGGATTATCACGACAAACGGGCCTTTGCTGTTCTTCGCACCAAATCATGCGCCTTCGCCCGGCCCTGGAGCACGCGCCACGCGGGGTTACGATGACCGGGCCATGCGAGCTGCGCCTACAGACTCGATCGGAGCAGCCTACCCTTTGAGCATAGGCGCTATTCGTGGCAATGTACTGCCGATCACCATGGTGCCTTCGGATTGCCGGAAATGTCCGGTGTACTTTAGATCGCACACCGCTGTAAGGCAACACTGAACAGCATGTGCCGTGCCACGAGCCGACATTCTAGTCGATACACGGACGCTGCAACAGATCGGGGATTCCCCCATCGTCCATCCAGAGCCAGCCCCGGCCGCACTCACATATAGAGCCTGATTCGCGCGGCCCCGTGAGGGTTGTATCTTGCACACTGGTTCAAAAATCAAATTCAATCCAGCCAGCCTGAAGGCGTAAGAGCGGGGGTGAGTAATGCTCATGCAGAGGATGTTCGAACGGCCGCTGAGGAAACGCGACCGGGTGACCGCTACCGAAATGATCGACGGCATCGAGTGCCTCGTCGTGCTGGAGCAGGACATGTTCGGCCGCTATCGCGAAACCTGTATAAGCCCCTTGGACGAGCAAGAGTCCTCTGACGATGAGGACATCCTCTGGCCCGGATTCGTCCATGACGTATACCCGGCATTAGAGATGGAGTTCGTGCGGATGCAGCGGGGGGAACGCTCAAGGACAGGCCGCTAACCGGAGAGGATGGATCCGATGACAACACAGTCTGACAACGGTCGCGTATGCTTCAGGCTGTTCCGCCCCGGTGCGCAGCAGGTGAGACTGGCTGGCGACTTCAACGGCTGGAGCACTGCGGCAACCCCCATGCACCCCGAACCTGACGGCCATTGGGTCTGCGAGTTGGAGTTGGCCCCGGGTAGTTACCAGTTCCGGTACTTCGCCGACGATACGTGGCTGCTGGACTGCGCCGCCTTCGGATTGCAGCTCGGACCGTTCGGCTGGAACTCTGTTGTGTATGTCAGGCCTACATTGGCGGCTTGACTCCTAAAATAGATGGGCGGACATGGCGGCGCGCTGGAGTGCGGCCCATGATATCTCGAAATCCTCAAGGTGACGTCGAATTCAAGTTCTTTCACCCCACGGCCCGGCACGTGTTCCTGGTCGGCACCTTCAACGACTGGGACAGCACGGCCACGCCAATGGCCCGCGGGCCGGATGGGCAGTGGGCGGTGACCCTCTCTCTCCCGGATGGCACCTACGACTACAAGTTCCTGGCCGACGGCAAATGGTACCTGGACGACGCCGCCGTCGGCGTGGAAGAGGTTCCGTTCGGCTGCAATTGTATTCTCGTGCTCAATCAGAGCCCCGTTCCTGCCGTGCCCGTAGGGTAGGGCATTTGCCCTTTTGTTGTAGTGTCAGACTGCAACTGTTCCCGGGTTTCTGGGCTGTTCCAGATGCCACGCGCATTCGTGAAGTGTTCTAATACTCGTTGGGGTGAACAACTTTTTCAGAGCCGGGGTCTGTGACCCCGGTGCACCTTCGGTGCAGTTTGCTCTGAATCCAAGGGGCAGGCATCCATGACAAGAACGACAATCAAGGTTTGCGACGGATCGCGTCAGGAAGCACTGGCCGAATTGGGGGAGATCGCCAGCCGCATGGCTCACGAGATCCGCAATCCGCTCAACGCAATCCGAATGCAGGTGGCCGTGATCCGCAACAAGCTGCTGCAGCCGGATGCCCACAACCTCTCGGTGGCACATTCACAGCTCGAACGTCTCGAAGTGGAGGTGCTGCGCGTCGAAAAACTGGCCAAGGCCTTCCTGGAGTACGGTCGACCGCCGGCCGACGAGCCCGAGCCAATTCGTGTCGCCGACGTGCTGGAGGACGTGGCCGCTCTCGTTCGGCCGGAGTTTGAGGAGGCCGGGCACGTCTTGCGAGTGGAACTGAACGGTGAGGGCGCCGACCTGTTCGTGTTTATGGACCGGGCCAGACTCCGCCAGGTGTTTATGAACCTGCTCTCCAACGCCATGCACGCCATGTACTGCCCCGGATGGGTGACGCTGCAACTGGGCCGCTATTCCGGAGATCGCGTGTACGTGCGCGTTGAGGATTCCGGTTGCGGGATCGCGGAAGACGCCATGCCCCACATCTTCGAACCCTTCTACTCGCGAAGCGGCCAAGGCGAAGG
>JBJKSL010000541.1:0-6031 GCA_046704145.1 Phycisphaerae bacterium | reverse complement strand
GCCATACGGTTACCGCCATCATGGCCACCATGATGCTCATTTCGCGCGCGGTGGTGTCTTGCAGCGGGCCTCCTTCTTTCCTGGTGCCGAAGAAGACAGCCTGCATCATCCACAGCGAGTACACGGTAGAGACAATGAAGCCCACAGAGGCGAGGATGGCGATGGGCACGTTGACCCGATAGACGCCCAGCAGCACCAGGAACTCGCCGACGAAGTTGCCAAGTCCGGGCAGGCCCAGGGTCGCGAGGGCAAAGAACAGGCCTATTCCGCCCATGCGCGGGAGGCTCTGCCAGAGGCCGCCCATTTGCCTGATGTCGCGGGTGTGCAATCGCTCCTGCAGGTCGCCGATGAGGATGAACAACGCACCGGTGGATATGCCGTGGGCGAGCATCACTACGATCGCCCCTTGTATCGCGAGAGTATTCCACGAAAACACGCCGATGAGCACGAAGCCCATGTGGCTGATACTGGTATAAGCCACCAACCGTTTCACGTCGGTCTGGCCGAAGGCAACGATGGCGGTGTACAGGATGCCGATCACGCCCAGCACCATGGCGAAGAGGGCGAAGTTCAGTGCAGCCACGGGGAACAGCGGAATCACGAAACGCAGGAAGCCGTAACCGCCGATTTTGAGGACCAGTCCGGCGAGGTCCACGCTGCCGGCGGTGGGGGCCTCGGTGTGCGCGTCCGGCAGCCAGGTGTGCAGCGGAACCACGGGCAGTTTCACGGCGAAGGCGACAAAGAAGCCGAGCATCAGCAGCGTGGCGGTGGCGGGTGACATGTTTGTGCCCAGAAGTTGGAAGTAGTCGAAGGTGTAAACGCCGGTGCTGCGGCCGTGAACTAAATACAGAGCGATGATGCACACGAGCATGAGCAGGCCGCTGCCCTGGGTGAACAGGAACAGCTTGATCGAGGCGTAGACTCGGTTCTCATGACCCCAGACAGCGATCAGCAGATACAAGGGCAGTTGGACCAGTTCCCAGGCGAAGTAGAACAGAAACAGGTCCATGGCCACGAAGATGGCCACCAGGGCGGACAGGATGCACATCAGGTTGAAGTGGAAGAAGCCCACGTGCGTGCGAATGACCGTCCAGGAACAGGCGACGGCCATGATCCCGAGCAGATTGGACAGCAGAATCAACAGCAGGCTGAGGCCGTCCATGGCAACTGAAAACCTGATGCCCCACTGCGGGATCCAGGGCAGGTTCATCTGTGCCATCCACGGGCTGGTGTTGAGCGGTTCGGACCACAGATAGCGTACCCAAATCGCACAAAGCAGCACCAGGTGGGAGAGCATTACCACCAGGGAAATCCATCGCGGCAGGCGGTCGCTCCAATAACCGCTGACCCACGAGGCCAAGCCGCCTACGAAGAAGATCAGGATGAGCCAGGCAAGGATCATAGCAACACCACCGCAACGGCCAGCACGGCTCCGATTGAGATGCCCATGGCGTACCAGCGCAGTCGGCCGTTCTGGCTGAAGCTCAGTAAAGTATGCGAGGCTCGGCTGACCGCAGCCATCTCCTCGAAGATCAGATCGACGAAGTCCCGGCTGTCGACGCGGGCAAACCACACGACAGGACGTACGAATAACAGGTCGTAGAGCCGGTCAAACCCCCAGCCGACAAACCAGAAGCGATGCAAGGCGTCGGCGATGCCGGGCGGCCATTGTTCGGTCACGAAAGGCCGGCGTTTCATGAACAATAGCCAGGCGAAGTAGATGCCGATGAGCGAGACCGCGCCGGAGATCACGTCGAAGGTCTCTTCCGTGCCGACGCGATCCACAGTCACGACGGACGGCGGCAGAGCGGTGCGCAGGAACCTGTCGAACCAGCCGATGTTGCCCATCGAAGGAGGCGTCTGTACGAATCCGCCAATCACGGACAGAACGGCCAGTACGATCAGTGGGACGGCCATCAGTGCATTCGCGCGGGCCAGCGGCAAGTTCTGGCGGACGAATGGCTGCGGCTCTCCGAAGAAGGTCAGGAAGACCATGCGGAAGGTGTAAACCGAGGTCAAGAAGGCGCCGACCAGGCCCGCGATCCAGAGCAGTGTGCCGCCCTGCGGCGACGACCACGCGTGCCACAGGATCAGATCCTTGCTGTAGAAGCCGGCCGTCACCAGCGGGACCGCGCTCAACGAGCCCGCCGCGATGAGGAAGCACCAGAAGGTGGTTGGCAGGTACTTGCGCAGGCCGCCCATCTTGAACATGTCATGCTCGTGTTCGAGGCGGATGATGATCACGCCCGCTCCAAGGAACAGGAGAGATTTGAAGAACGCGTGAGTCATGAAGTGGAAGATGGCCGCCGACCAGGCTCCGACCCCGAGAGCCAGGAACTTGTAGCCGATCTGACTGATGGTGGAATATGCCAGCACGCGTTTGATGTCGCGCTGTGTCAGCGCGCTGAAGCCGGAGATCAGCAGCGTGACCGCGCCGATGATGGCCACCAGCAACTGGATGGCAGGGGCGAGGCTGAACAACACGTGCGTGCGCGCGATCAGATATACGCCCGCGGTCACCATGGTGGCGGCGTGAATGAGGGCGCTCACCGGTGTGGGGCCGGCCATGGCATCCGGCAGCCAGGTCTGCAATGGCAGTTGGGCGGACTTGCCGACCGCTCCGCCGAGCAGCAGGATTGCCGCTGCCGTGGGCAGGGCCGAGCCCACCGGCCACTGATGCTGAGCCCGCAGCATGAGTTCCTGGATGTTCAGCGTTCCCAGGTGAAAGAAGAGCAGGAACAGGCCGATGGCCAGTGCAGTGTCGCCCACGCGAGTGACGATGAACGCCTTGCGTGCGGCAAGCCCGTTGTTTGGATCTTTGTACCAGAAGCCGATCAGCAGGTAGCTGCACAGGCCGACGCCTTCCCATCCGAGGTAAAGCAGCAGGAGATTGTCCGCCATCACCAGCACGAGCATCGAACTGACGAACAGGTTCATGTAGGCGAAGAAGAGGTTGTATTCCCCGTCATCCTTCATGAACTCTGCGGAGTACAGGTGGATGAGAAAGCCGACGCAGGTCACCACCAGTATCATGACCACCGAGAGAGCGTCGAGATAGAAGCTGACGCCCGGCGTGAAACCGGCCACGTTGATCCACGTCCAGAGCGTCTGCGACCATGCGTAACCTGCAGGCGGCGACGAACCAAAACGGATGCCGATCAAGATGGCGAGGAGGGCTGAGGCTGCCACCGTACCCACGCCGACAAACGCCACCACCGCGCGCGGCCAGTACCGGCCGGCGATGGCCAGGGCCAGAAAGCCCGCAAGGGGCAGTGTGGGAATGAGCCACAGCAGTTGAAACACGTCAACCTCGCATTGTGCTGGCCGCATCGACGTCCAGCGTCTTGAACCGGTGGTAAAGCTGGAGCACCAGGGCGAGCCCGATGGATACCTCCGCGGCGGCCATGGCCAGGATGAAAATGAACATGATCTGGCCGTCGGCTTGGCCCCAACGGGCGCCGGCGGTCACGAATGCGAGCCCTGAAGCGTTCAGCATGATCTCCAGCGACATGAGCATGAACACGACGTTTCGACGGAAGAGCACACCAATCAGCCCGAGACAAAAAAGTATCGCGGCGAGGCTCAGTCCAAGTTCAGGCGGGACGGCGTTCATGGCAGTTCCTCCTCCTCGGGTTGCATGATTGCTTCATGGCGTCCGATGTGATACGCGCCGACCAGGGCGGCCAGCAGCAGGATGGAGGCCAACTCAACCCCCAGCAGATACGGGCCGAACAGCACAATACCCACCTGCCTGGGCGGCGCCGCGTTTTCTGAGACGCTTTCCAATCCGCCTGTGATTATGGCCCACAGCAGTTCCAGGCCGAGCAGTACTGCCAGCAGCGAAGGGCCCAGCCATATGCTGCCGGCCATCCATCGCCGCTCCTGGCCCGCGGCCTCAGCCCCGAGGTTCAGCATCATGATCACGAACACGAAGAGCACCATGATGGCCCCGGCATAGATGATGACCTCAAGGGCGGCCACGAAATGCGCCCCCAACGAAAAGAACACCAGGGCCACCGCCAGCAGCGAGACGATCAGATACAACAGCGCGTGGACGGTGTGGGGCCGAGTAATCGCCATCAACGTGGCCAGGATGGCCACAATACCGGAGATGCAGAAGAGCACGATCATGGCTGGTGGTTCCTCTGCAAGGCGCAATCCGGTCACGGCTGCAATTGACGCACGTCCACCGGTGGTTCCTCGTTCTCGGATTCGCCTTTGCCTTTGCCCTTGATAGTGACGCCTGCGACACGATAGAAGTTGTATGCGTGATATTTGCCCGGTCCACTGATGAGCAGATCCTCTTTTTCGTAGACCAGTTGCGCCCGCCGATACTCGCCCATCTCAAAATCCGGAGTCAGTTGTATGGCGTACGTCGGGCACGCATCCTCACAGAAGCCGCAATAGATGCACCTCGAGAAGTTGATGCGAAAAAAGGCGGGATATCGCCGGCCGTGCTCGTCCTCGGTGGCCTGCAGGGCGATGCAGTCCACCGGGCAGGCCACGGCACAAAGATAACAGGCCACGCAGCGTTCCTCGCCGTCCGGATCGCGGGACAGGATGATGCGTCCCCGCCACCGCGGCGCCAGGTACAGGCTGTGCTCCGGGTAGAGGACGGTCGCTCGCCGCCGGAACATATGCAGGAAGACGCGCCACACGGTCTGTATGAGGCTGAGCACGGCTGCCTCCTCAGCGGATCGCCAGTACCACCGCGCCGGTCACCAGCAGATTGAGCAGTGCGAGCGGAAGCATGAGCTTCCAACCGAAGGCCATTAGTTGGTCATAGCGCAGCCGCAGCAGGTCCGATTGCCCGTAGCGGCGAATCCCCCGTGCATGCTTGGCGGGCTCGCGCAACAACCCCCTGCGCTGATAGAACCGAACCGTCTCGACAGTCACGCCCCCGGCGCGCGCGAGGGGACCAATACTCATGCCTTCCGGAATCGCGTGCATGAATTGACTCCGTACTTCAGTACGGAGCTAAGATTACCCGCAGGATGATGACACCGACAAGGCCGCTTGTATGGCCAGCCCCGCGAATTCGTTGACGGCTGCACCGCAAACCCTGTGCGAGCTCACCTGCCCGCAGTGTGGGCGGCATCATTTGGAGGTGATGCCGACGGACGCGTGTATCTACTATTACGAGTGCACCGCGTGCGGCACGGTCCTAAAGCCTAAACCCGGCGACTGCTGCGTGTTCTGCTCGTATGGATCGGTGCCTTGTCCTCCCGTGCAAGTCGAGGGCAAGTGCTGCGGCGAGGGCCGTTCCGCGGGCGCGGAGAGCTGAGCCGGGGCCCGATGGACCATCCGTCGCCCGACGCCCACCGTGCCCGTGACTGGACGAGTCAGTACCGGAGGGCCGTGATCTGGTGGTGGGCACCCGCCGGAATGGCGATCGGCGCCGGCTTTTTCCACCTGTCGCATCCGGCGAGGGGACTGATCTGGGCGGCGGCGTTCGCCTGGATGGGCGCCGGCTGTGCGCTGAATGCCCGGCGGTGCGGCCGGCGGCATTGTTACTTCTCCGGTCCCGCTTTCGGGCTCGGAGCGCTGGGCGCGGCGCTGAGCGGATTTCGGGTTCTGCCGGTAGCCCACCCGCTCAACCACGTGGTCTGGGGCACCATCGTGCTGGTCGCGGCCTCCTATCTGCCGGAGGCCTTCTGGGGCAAGTATGTTCGAATGAGCCCCAGCGACCGCGTCTCCGGAAGCCGATGAGAGCGCCTCCAGGCGTTATGGGCACAAGACTCCTTCCGGTACCGATCTAAATTGTGCCGTGCCGCGCGTGCGGCATGCGGAACGACATCGGATACCGCGGCAGGCGCGAGCCACATCCCGGTTCGCGCCTGCGCCATCGCCGGGTGGGAGGAGAGGGCGGACCGACTTGCTGTTCTGAGCAGAGATTTCAACACGCGGAGCTAAGGGGACCGGCACCTGTGAGAGGCGCGTTCTGTCCGATGGCTTAAGGTATATCGCGCCTGCGCCAGGGATCGATAGCGCATATACTTTATTTATATGAATCTTCATCACCTGACGGTTT
>JBJKSL010000540.1:0-7928 GCA_046704145.1 Phycisphaerae bacterium | reverse complement strand
CATCTGCGACCACTGCAGCGGATCGCGGAAGAACGTCCGCAAGTCCTTCGCCGCCAGCAACCGCTGTGTCTTCGGCAGATAGGCGAACAGTACGTCCGCAACAAATGAGATCAGCCGGCTCGAACGGTGGGCGTCGCCGGCCCCAGATACCTGTGCCCGCGCAAATGCACGCACGTAGCCGCGGGCAACGATGGTCACCGCAACCAGGCTCGCAAAGAGCGAGTTACTTACGGTCACCCACAGGTAAAACAACGCCGAGTTCGTCTGCCCTTGCACGGCCGCATTGATGCCCTTGGAAACCCACATGTGCGGCAGCATCGAGTTCTGAATCAGGCCTACGCGGTCGTAGAAGTTCTTCAGCCAGGCTCCGCTGCTCACCGGGGCACGAAGGATGTCCCACGCCCACCACGCTCCGACCATCAGCACCAGCAGCCCGATGAGCACCACCGTGCGTCGCGGCGTTTTTGGGCTGACCAGGGCGATAACCCACGCCGACAGCAGGCCCAACGCACCCGGCAGCGGAATGAACAGTACGAACAGCGCCAAAAACAGCGGGTAGAACGACCACGACTCCTGAAACACGCGGGCCATGGCCATCATGAGCGGCAGGCCCAGCAGCACGAGCGACCAACTCGACAGGGCCAGGCTTTCCAGATAACGCACGATCACGATGTCACGCGGAGTGAGCGGCGCGACCAGCAGGTACTCGCTCTCCTTGCGGCGAAACATGCTGCCGTACGACAGGATCGCATTCGAAAAGGCCAGCATGCCGGTCAACGCGAGGAAGAAGAAGGTGAAGATCAACGGCGTGGCCACGATGCCGGTAAGCACCTCCTGCCGGACCTGCAAGAACGTATACACGAGCGTCACGTACAGGCCGACCCAGATCAGCAGGATAGATGCCGCCGTGCCCGCAACACGGAACGGCTGTGTGCGAAGGGCCTGCCCCAGCGCATTCCGCAGCACCGCCAGCCGCATGCGCACCAGCAGCTTCAGGCCTGCACGCGAAGGCAACACCACCGGACGTTCAAAACAGCAGTCGACAGCCGTGCTCATGAAACTCGATCCTTTGGTGCAATCAGACTTGCGATGCCTCCTCGCCCGTCAATCCCAGGAAGATGTCCTCCAGCGACGAATCAGCCGCTGCATGCGACTTGAGTTCCTCGACCGTGCCCGACGCGACCAGCTTGCCGTGATGGATGATGCCCACGCGGTCGGCCACCGCCTCGGCCACTTCAAGCGTGTGCGTGCTCATGAACACCGCGCCGCCCTTGCTGGTCATGTCCCGCATCAGATCCTTGACCGTTCGCACCGTCTTGGGATCGAGGCCCACCATCGGCTCGTCGATCACCAGCACCCGGGGCTCATGCAGCATAGCCGCCGCCAGCACCGTCCGCTGCTTCATGCCGTGCGAGTATCCCTCGCAGAGCTTGTGCAGAAACGGCGAAAGCTCCAGCCGATCGATGAGGAACTCCAGCAGGCGGTTCCTGACCTCGGGCGACAGACAGTACATCTCGGCCACAAAGTCGAGGAACTCGCGGCCGGTCAGCTTTTCATACAGGAACGGCTCGTCCGGCACATACGCGAGTTGCGCTTTCGCTTGGCGACCGTCGAGGCCCATCGGATAGCCGCACACACGCACCGATCCACAGTCCGGGAGCAGCAGGCCGGAAATCATCTTTATCGTGGTCGTTTTGCCGGCACCGTTCGGCCCCAGGAACGCAAACAGCTCGCCCGGCTGCACCTGCAGGTTCAGGCCGTCCACCGCCGTGAAGTCGCCGTAGCGCTTTTTTACAGAATCGACTTCAATTGCTGCGGCCATCAGTGTGTACTCCGTTCACTGACTTGCTGATCGATTTGCGTAGCGCGTCCACCGGTGCCGACAGCCTTTTCCAGATCGCGTGCCGCCCGCCGCCGTCCGACTCATGCCGGACGCGATTGCGAACGCGGGCTCGCGCGTCCTCTTCATACTTTTCATCCACAACGCTCAGCTTCCCGAACCCCGGCACGTTCACTTCTTGCTTGAGCACATGGCCTTCCGGGTCCACCCACGCCTTGGCCTGCCCCGGCGAGGTCTCCACCACGAAGCATTCCTTCGAGCCGTTGCCAGCCGCGAGCATCTCCTTGCCCGTGACCCGCGCCACCACCGGCACGAATCGCGTGCTGCTGCCGAGTGCCGCCGAAAGGGGGTCGATCACTTGCATCCGCCATGATTGGCCCACCTTCAGCGTGGGCAGGTAGCTGAACGGCCGAAACGACTCGCCAAGCATACAGCTGGCTGCCATCTCGAGGTTGGCCTGCCGGAACAGCGGCCCGACGTGGATTTCGCAAGGGAAGTAGATGCCGTGTCGTTCTCCGTGCACGCGAATGGTGGTCAGCGGTACGCCAAATACCTGCAGAGTGAAGTTGTCCAACTCGCCTTTCTCATCAAATTCCGTCGAGGTTTCCACCAGCAGTACCGGCACCATAGGAAGGTCTTCCAGATAGATGGTGCCGTGGATGGCCGTGTTGCTGCCCGCGCTGCTGATGTCGCTCCAGGCGGTGCCGCGACGCTTGCCCTGGCCGTCGTAAATCCCCAGTTGCTGAGCGTGCCCGCCGAACCGGGCGAGTTGATCGTGCGTCATCGGCGGGGCGTCCTGAGCCGTCCAGGCGGGGTAGACGTCGCGCATGAACAACGTACCCATCGCCGCCGCCCAGGAAATCACAATGCCCACGCTCAACAGTCGATACATGGCAACCGCCATTCTATTGGTGCCGCCGGAGTCTCACAAACCCGCCCGCCGCTCGCGAGTCCTCCTGACATTCGGTTCTCGGCGTCCGTAATTCCTACACTCAGGGAGCAAATGAGTTTCACGGGACATCGCGAGCCGCGACGCGCGACTGCGAGCCGCGGGGTTTACCCCCGCGCATTTGGAACGGATCAGCTTTCGCATCTCGTAACGCGCAAAAAAACACGGGGCTTTGGAGGAAGCCCCGTTGGAGGAGAGAGAGAGTTTTGAGGAGAAGCATTGCTTGCTTCGTACCTTTATTTCCCCGTCAACCGGCAGGGTCAAGCACGATTCCGAAAAAACTTTTCCATTGCACAGGCGAGCCGGGCCGTCTTCGGCCCGGTGGACCCCCGCATCTCCATGCCTATTCGACTCCCGAACCGGATATACCCTTCCCTTGACACCACCCACCGGTGCCTCGATCATTTGCCCTCCTGGAAGAATTGTCCCCGAAACGAGGTTTTTCCCATGGCCAAGAAGATCATTCGGATGGCTTCCATCGGCGGAGGCATGTTCGGTAAAGGCGTCGTCCTGCGGAGTTTGGCCGACATCGAGCGCTGCGGCATCGGCCCGTACCTGGGCACCGCCGGCCTCGATCATCACGCCCGCGACCTGGGCGAGGTCGACTACAAGCTGGTCGCCATCGGCGAGCGCTTCGAGCCCCTGGCCCACGACCTGGTTAAGTCCTTCAAGCAGTGGTGTCCGGGCGGCGATCCCAAGCCTTACTGGGGCGAGACGCCCTGGATCGACCTGCTCGACGAGGCCAAGCCCGACGTGCTGTTCATCGCCACACCCGACTCGCTGCACACGCCGCCCATCCTCGCCGCCCTGGAGCGGGGCGTGCACGTGGTCTGCGAGAAGCCGCTGGCCCTGTTCGTCGACGAGGCCAAGGACATCGTGGCCCGCAGTCGCAAGGCCGGTCTGGTCGTCGCGGTGGACATGCACAAACGCTACGACTCTTTCCTGCGCAGTGCATTCGTCGATCTCGTGCCGCGCTGCGGCGACCTGCTCTATGGCCGTGCCGTGCTGGAGGAGCCTCTGGAAGTCTCGACCAAGATCTTCCGCTGGGCCGCCACCAGCAACCCCTTCAGCTATGTCGGCGTGCACTGGACCGATCTGTTCAGCCACTATCTCAACATGAAGCCGGCCTCGCTGTGGGCCATCGGGCAAAAGAAGCTGCTCGTCAACTGGCGGGATGAACGCAACCCGGACGGTATCGGGACCTTCGATTCCATGCAGGTCACCGTGCAGTACGACAACGGCATGAGCGTGCAGTACGTCAATGCTTGGGTGAACCCCGCCGACTTTGAAGGCGCGGTCAATCAGGAGATGGAGATCATCGGCAGCAAGGGCCGCGTCTTCGTCGACCAGCAGGATCGCGGTATGCGTTCGTGCGTGACCGACGCCGGGATGCGCACGCACAACCCGCACTTCCAGGCAGAGGTTCCGCGGCGGGGGGGCACAGACACGTCCTGCGTCGGCTACTGCAAGGACTCTCTGGTTGCCGGCCTGGACGCCGCCTCGCGGGTCAAGCTCGGCCTGACCACCCGCGACGCCCTAGCCGGCACCTACGCCGACGCCGAGTCCGCGGTACCCCTGGTAGCCATCATCGAAGCCGCCGCCCGTGTGGCCGACGCGAACGAGAAGTACCTGGCCGCGGGCAAAGGCACGCCGGTCAGCGCGGTTCTGACAGAAGACAGCTTCGGCATCGTCGAGCCGGGTGAGTAGAAGAAGTTTCAAGGTTCAAGTTCCAAGTTTCAGGTTTCATGTTTCAGGGGGCGGTTTGCTAGGCTGAGATTACGAAGTCATTGTGGAGAGGACGAGTATGAGCGGGACCGTACAGCAGTTTGAGGACTTGGCTGTCTACCGACATGCTCGTGAACTGGTCAACGAAGCATATCGGATTACTCGCCTTTCCGCTTTTGTGCGTGATCGATCCCTTGTCGACCAAGTTCGCCGTGCGGCCATCTCGGTGGCATCAAATATCGCTGAAGGCTATGAACGAGGAAGCAATAACGAACTGATCCATTTCCTGTACATAGCCAAGGGTTCTTGCGGCGAACTTAGAGCGCAAATTGGGGTTGCCAAAGACCAGGATTACCTCGATGAGAATGCTTACGCATAGCTCACAGAAAAAGCCAGATGCGTCAGCTCAATGTTGGCAAACTGGATTAAGTATCTGAGAACCGCACCGTTTCGCGGCCAGAAGTTTCGCACTTCCCAGCCAAGTAAGACGAAATCCCAAACGTGAAACCTGAAACGTGAAACTTGAAACTTGAAACTTGAAACCTACTCCCCCGCCACCCTCCGCACCGCTCCCACAATCTTCGCCTCCAGCCCCGCTGCCCAAGCTGATGGATGCCCGTATATCACCATCGAGTCGCGGCCTTCGTAGCCACCCTCTTTGAGCACGCGTTCGGAAGGCATATAAGCACAGACATCGTTGCAGTAAGCGAACACCCATGTATGCTCGCGGCCCAGTTCTCGCTTGAGCCGCAACGAATAATCGACAACCACCTCGCCGGACAGCACGACCATGAGCGGCCCGTCGCCGAGATGAATCGCCTGTACGCCGTACGAGTAGCTCGTCGGCAGCTTGCCGTCGCGATCGAGTTCCTTCAGCAGGTACTTGGCCCAGCGCGCTCGCGTGGCCGGCTTCGTGGTCGTATTCGCTTCGAGTTCCGTTCGCGAGGGTATGCTCTCAAATGGCAGATCCACATGCGTAATGGATGCCTTGATCGAGCCGTGGATCGGATGCAGCGACCCGCCGAGCACCTTTTCGACCGAGTCCGCCAACTGCCGCCCGTAGTCCTCACAAAGCTCTAGTTTTCGCCGCGGTAGGGGGTTGGTGTCCGCGCCGCAGCCGGTCATGAACAGCGCCGTCACGCCGGGATTCTTGGCCTCAACGTCGAGCTTGGCGAAGCCGGCCCAGTCGCCGCACCACTTCTGAAAGTTCATAGTCGTGCAATGGCACGCGTAGCCGAACAGGACCGCACGCAACTTGCCGTCCGTACGCACGCACAGCACCGGCACATCGTGATCGACAGGCCCCACCGGCACGAAGCCTGGCTTGCCCGTCTCAGCCTCCTTGTTGTTGCGACGATTAACGCCGAATCCGCACGTGCCGTTTCCGTACGTCAGTTCCGCCGGCTCGAACGCGTCGATAGCCTTCAGCGCCGTCTCCACTGACTTCTTCTGCAGCCATGCCGTGTACCGCTCGGTGAGGGCATACTGCGCGGGCGTCATCGGGTAGATGATCTGCGCATCCGCCGACGCCAGGCCCGGTCCGCAGTGGGTGTGCGCGCACGAGACAACGATCTGCTCGCGCGTAAGCTTGATCCCTTTTGCCGTCTTGCTCTCGCTGATCAGGTCTTTCGCGATACCTTCAGCGAACGCCCGCGGCACATTCTCAGTATCCAGCGTGATCAGCACTACTGCGTAGCCAGCCTCATCCTGCAGAGCCAGCACCTTGCAGTTAAGGTCATGGATCTTGCCATCCGCCGGCTCAGTCCGTGAACCGTAACCGCCCAGCCAGGTCGGCTCGGTCGGCGTAATGACCGCAGTCGCAACGCCGGCTTTGAAACCTGCCGCAAGTAGCAGCCCCGGCGCAGTCAGCACCATCAGCAAGACCGCTACTACGATTCTGTTGAAAACCCCGTGTAGTCTCATGAATGCGGATTCTAAACCGATCTACCGTACCAGTCGAGATGCGTCGGGAAGACGTGAGAATTGGCCGGATGGATACAAAAACAGCGGCAAGGCCGAAACCCTGCCGCCGTTCGTCTTGAGTGCATGCCGGTAGTCGACCGGTGGCTAGTGCTTACAGGCACACGCCTTTCCGTTCTCCTTGCGGAGCATAATCCGGCTGTCAGCCACCGAGCAACCCTTGCCGTCGGGATGCACGATCAGCGGATTGATGTCCAACTCCGAAATCTCCGGGTGGTTGCACACCAAGGTCGATAGCCGCAGCAGCGTGTCCACAATGCCCTTGGTGTCTGC
Source organism: Phycisphaerae bacterium (assembly GCA_046704145.1). GTDB lineage: Bacteria > Planctomycetota > Phycisphaerae > UBA1845 > PWPN01 > JACQVT01. The sequence continues at coordinate 1,161 of JBJKSL010000540.1, read as the reverse complement.
CGGCGGTTGACCGCGGAAGCCGTCCAGTACCTTGAACGAGCGGATCTGTCGCACCATGCGCTCGGCCGAAATCTCCCACATCGGAGCCAGCCGGAATGATACGTCCTTCAGCACCTCGACCATCGTGCCGCCCAGGCCGAACATCATCAGCGGACCGAAACGGGGATCGCGGCTGGCACCGAGAATCACCTCCACGCCCTTGGATGCCATCTCCTCGATGAGCACGCCGTCGATCTTTGCTCCCGGCACTGCCTTGCCGACGTTTTCAAAGATCTTGGCGTAGGCGGCCTTGGCTTCCTCTGCTCCGTTGACGTTCAGCAGCACGCCGCCTGCATCAAACTTGTGCACCACGTCCGCTGACATGACCTTCATGACCACCGGCTTGCCGATGTGCTTTACAATGCTCGCCGCCTCTTCGGCACTCTTGGCGATACCGCTGGCCAGCAACGGCAGGCCGTACGCCTCGAGAATCGGCCGGCACTCAGCCTGGGTGAGGTACTTCTGCGGCTGGCCGTCGATCATATCGGCGATATGCTTGCGAGCCTTCTCGACATCGATGCCTTCATGCACGAGCACCGCACGCCGCGGAATCTCCATGACGTCCACCAGGCGGTGGGCCGCCGCCAGACTCTTTACCGCATCCTCCGGGAACGGATAGTTCGGTACGCCCGCACCACGCAGAATCGCCACGCCCGGAGCCACGTCCTTGGCTCCCATGAACGAGCAAACCACCGGCTTGTTGATGCCCTTGATGGCCTCGGGCACGACCGCAGCGGTTTCCTCAACGTCCGTCATCGACTGCGGCGTCAGGATGACGATGCCCATATCCACTGCGGGATCTTCCAGCACCGTCCGCACCGCCGCCTTGTAACGATCCGACTTGGCATCACCGATCACGTCCACCGGATTGCGCAGCGACGCTGCATCCGGTAGGGCGGGCTTCAGCTTGGCCTTGGTTTCCTCGCTGATCTCGGCGAGTTTCAGCCCGTGACGCACCGCTGCATCCGTGGCCATGATGCCCGGGCCGCCGGCATTCGTGATAATCGCCACCCGATTGCCCTTGGGCAGCGGCTGGGTGCAATACAGGGCCGCATAGTCGAACAACTCGGCGATGGTATCGACGCGCTGGACGCCGCCCTGCGTCATCAAGGCGTCGTAAAC
>JBJKSL010000539.1:0-3379 GCA_046704145.1 Phycisphaerae bacterium | reverse complement strand
CCGCAGCGCAGCGCATCGCCCGTCTGCCGCCGGAAGCCTTCTGGCCGGCCCCGCAGGTGGACTCCGCAACGGTCCGCCTCGATGTTTTCGTCGACGAGCCGACTGCCCCCGCCCTCAAGCGCAGTCTGGCCCGCGTAGTGCACGCCTGCTTCCTGCACCGTCGCAAGACCATGCGTTGGAACCTGCGGACGGTCGTCGACGCCGACACGCTGGAGCGTCTCGCCCGAACCGAAAGGTGGAATCTCGACGCCCGGCCCGAGCAACTCACGGTCGCCCAGTGGGTTGAACTCGCGGAGTTCCTGGTTGATTCGCGCCCGAAAGGATAGGATACGCCCACGGATTGAAATCCGTGGGTCTTCGCACCGAACAGATACGCATTCGCGTACTTTGGCGCGCGGCGGGTGCCACGTAAGTCTATTCCGGAGAGTGCTTGGGCCGCCGCGGCGGGCACGAGTTTCAAGTGTGATCGGTATGATACCGATTACGTTTTGAATACTCGCTCCGGGCGGCGGCCAAGGCACCTGTGGATCGTAAGTTATACGCATTTGCGTATTCTTGTGCGCGGCGAGTGGCGTATAGGTCTTGTGCGGACAATGCTTGGGTCGCCGCGGCGGGCACAAGTGCGTTTGGTATTACGCGTCGACCGCCGCGCATAATAATACCCGGATAGGTATGAGAACCGGAACTTCGCATGGAACCCATGAGAGTCGGATTGATGGGACTGGGACGGGGCGGACGCCTGCTGGCTGAGGCTCTCTTCGCCAGTGCCTGGTGCAAACTGGTCGCCGTGGCCAGTATGCACTCCAAACGCATCGAGCGGTTCCAGCTCGAACACCCCGGCATCGCCACCCATGACGACCTTCGATCGCTGATCGTCAGCACTCCCCTCGACGCACTGTTCGTGGCCATCCCGCCGTTCATGCGAGCCAACTATCTGCCACTGGCAGCGGAGCGATGCATCCCCGTATACATGCTGCCCCCCGCCGCCCGCCGCCTCGACGAAGGCCTGGCCCTCCTCGCACCGTTTGAGGCTGCCGGCTCGCCCATAGTCGTCTCGCGAGCCTGGGGCGTAGAGCAGGCCCTGCAGCCGGACGCTATCGGCCTCGAACAGGCGGGCAAGATCTTCCTCGCTCGAGGTAACGTGACCACCTGCCTGGAGGAGAATTTCGATTGGCGAGGCGACTCACAGCGGGCCGGCGGCGGCGTGCTGCTCGACCAGGCTTACGACTTGATCGACATCCTCGTGCAGACCATGGGCATGCCGAGCACCATCTACGCCGCAGTGGCCGGCATTTCCCGCCCCGGTGCCCACTTTCCGTATGACACCGAGGATACCGCCGTCGTCACCTGCCGCTACACCAACGGTGCACTCGCAGTCATCAGTGCCTGCTGGACGACCGGCCCCGCCGACTGGTCGATGCAACTTGCCGGCACCACCGGCTCCATCCACCTCGACATGCAGCAGGCCTGCCTTCGAGACCGCGCTGGCGACCAGGAACTGATCCGCCACCCCCGCCCCGCCAACCCTCTGGCCGCCCAAGTGGATGAGTTTCTCAGCACCCTACGCAGCAATCCGAAGAGCCTTCGCGGAACCCTCCGCCAGCATCTGCCCGTGATCGCCACCATTCAGGCCGCCTACCTTTCAGCCCGCACCGGCCAACCCGAGAGCCCGGCCACAATTTTCCAGATGCACAACGTCAAGGAGCGATGACGCGACGCGAAGTCCTGGCGTGACATCGCCCCCCATTCGCCCCATCTTCTCATCTGCGACTGCTGAATGCACCTCCCGCTGAGAAGATTGCCTAGCTCCACAAGCCAGGCGTTTTACGGCACGCATTTCTATGGCACCAGCCTTCTGCGCCATTGTTGGACATTTTTACAGCTTTACTGCGTCCATACCCGATAATGCGGAGTATAAGAGACGGGACCAGACGGTATTTCGCTCAGGACTGAACTTTATGCCCAGCCTAAGCGTATTTACCTCTGACGGCCAAGGACGGTTACGTGTGCGCCGGCTGCACTCCTCTCGTTCGCCGCGGGCGAGTGGGTGAGCTAGTGCGAAAGCCTTCTGATTCGCCAGCCGAAGCGTGACGCCAACCGAATGCCTGCCGAACGGCGTAAGGGCGATTTTTTCGAGATTTTCCTTGGTACCCCTGAGGCACGTTAGTATAATCAGGCCTTAGGCTTGCGTCCCACCCCGCCTACCTGGAGGGAGTAGCCGCCGTGGTGGTGGTTTTAGCGTGTGCTTGGCGGCACTTTGCAGCCTCCCGGGTGCGGTACTTCAACGCATTGAGTACCGGGTTAACAATCTTATAGAAGCTGGTGAGATGGACTCACCGGTGGTGGAGTGTTTTGTAATGTCCTCTGAGGAGTCGGTGGAATTGGGTGAAACTCTGCAGCGCGTGGCGGACCTCAAGTTCGCATTGTACCATCGCCCGCTGCATCCGGAGCTCTTCCGGATTCACCAGAGCCGCCACATTGAGCGGGCGTCCTATCAGGCAGACATCTGGCTGATCGGGCTGTCCCATGTTCTGACCGTCCAGTCCGCCGGCCGCTGTGTGGCCGAGGTCACCACGGACGACCTGGAGGTCCTGCCCCAGAACGGGCTGGTCACCTCTTTCCAGTTCCGCGGCGAACGCGACCACATGGAAGAGTTCGACGACGGCATGCGTTACATCCTCTCGACCCAGGTCGAAAGGATGAACCAGAATCTGTTCCACGCCTCGCACCGCGACCTGCTGAACTACGGCGCCAGCCGCGGCATGCTCGTCTCCTTCGACGAGTGGGCCAACGGCGGAGAGTTGTCCCCCTTCAGCTTCGTCGATTTCGAGGCCCGGGACCGCGAGTTCCACGTGCAGGCGTTCCACTCGTTCCCGGCGGATTTCACCATCATCAAGACTCAGTCCATCGTCGAGGTCGGTCCCCGACCAGGCCTCAAGCCCCGCAAGGGCCAGCGACATTCGTTCTAGCTGGAATGAAGGCTGAGTAATCGGTAACACAAGAAAGCCCAGGGCAGGCCTGCCCTGGGCTTTTAAAATGCGCGAGATTGCGAATGTGCGAGACCGCGCGAATACAGATCATTGCGCGACCACAAACTCTCTGTAGTCACTTGCTCGCAGCGCGAGTTGCCCTGGCGACGTTGCCGTTGCGGGCAGTGCCATTGCCGTTCTTGCCGTTGCGGGCTGGACGGCTGGCGATGCGGACCTTGGGCTTGACCGTCACCTGACCGGAGGCACTCTCGAAGAAACTGCCCAGCTGCCGCAGACGTTCGTAACGGCGCTTGAGCAGTGTGTCGAGCCGCACGCGTTTGAGGTCGCGCAGGGTTTCGGCCACGTACTTTTCAAGGGCTGAAGTCATGGCCTGCGGGTCGCGATGCCCG
>JBJKSL010000538.1:0-4105 GCA_046704145.1 Phycisphaerae bacterium | reverse complement strand
CCGAAGACGATGAAATCGATGCCACCCGGATTGAGGGGATCGTTGAGCACCAGGTGATCGAATTTAAGCACCAGCCGACCGCCTTGCCCGATTGAAACCACCTCGAACACGACGTCCGGCCCGTCGTCGCGGACGCGGAAGGCCTGGTACACAGGATTGACCGGCCACGATTGAGTGGGCGTCGCCGGTGGGTCCACATCATCTGTGGTGTCGATGGTCGGCGGGCCCAGTGCAGCATCGGGGTTGTTGAACGGGATCATCGTCCAGGCATCGCAGGGCACATCGCCGCCCTGCACGTACTCGATCACGTCGGTCGCGAAATCTGAGGCAAAAGACGCGTTCGTGAGCAGCATCGGGCCCGCTGCTGCCACCAAAACTTGTAGTGAAAAAGCGTATCGCATTGCTCATCCTGTGGCCGACATCTCGATGGGGGCACACCCACCGAGATGCCGGCAAGAGGAACTGACTCGTTTGGGAAGGTGAGAACGTGCTAAAGTGGTAAAGTGCGGTAGCGCGATAACGCTGCGGTCGGAAGATTTACACTTTCCCACTTTTTCACGTTCTCACTTTTTCCGCCCTCTTCCTATCGCCCGCGCGACCGCCGGCACAACATTCCGGCTGCCAGCAGCGCCAATAAAGCGGTCGCGGGTTCAGGTGCCGGAGCAGTTGCTCGCCCATAGACATAACCGTCGACACTGCCATCTTGCACCTGGCGATCGAAGGCACCGACTTGGGAGTATGCCCAAGGAGTATCCGCCTCATGGACCCAATAGTGCCAGTAATCTTCGCCTCCGTTCCAACCCGCATCGCTGTGGCCGTCATAGCTGAAGCCGTCGATGTATAGGCCGTCATAGATGCGGACAGTGGTCAACGTGGTGGAGGCTTCGATCGTGTCCATGAGGTCCAGTCCGTACTTCACGCCATCGAAGGCAACATCGAATGTGTAGCTGGCTCCGTCTTTGAAATCGATGCACACCTGGGCATGACTACTGCCCGTGCCCACTTCGATAAGGTCGACAGGCGTCGCCATGGTGGCGTAAGCACCGCTGAAGAACGCCAACGCCAGAGCACAAACAAACTTCATACTCCTGAACATCTCTCTTCCTTTCCGCGGCCAATCCTCGAGCCGCCGACAAAAAAACCCAGCGCCCCGGATGCACCGGAACACTGGGTAAATGCGCACTTTCGTGTTGGACTGGCTGGAACCGGTCCCACAAAACGAAAACGGGACCACATCACGGCGAAACGAGCGTTTTCAAACTCGTTTCATTGCAATGAGATCCCGGGCGTCACTTCGCAGCGCCCATGCCCGGGGCGACACAACGAAAACAACACGGCTGCGGGCAGGTCTTCTGGCTCACGGATGGCGGGAGCGGCATTCAAGCCCGGGGATCAAAATCCCTTGAGATAAACGGCCGTTCCATCTCGACCACGCCTTCTCATCCCCCTCAGGGGACAATGGCAGTTGTGGCCGATACATCCGATTACAGCGGCGGGTCCGCGGTGGAATTGCACCACACTTCCCTCTTCGTCCCGACCCGATAGAGGCCGGGAACCTGCAATCGTGCACCTATGCAGTTGTCAACGTGGGCGGATCATACCATGTGCCTGACAAAATGCAAGCACCGTTTTTAACGGAAGGCGAGTCACTTTGCCGTCGCGATGCCGGTTCCGATTTCGCGGGAACGCTGCTGGCTGTTGTGTGCCAAAGCTGCCTTCACCAGGCCGCGGAACATGGGCTGGGGCCGCAGAGGCCGACTCTGGAATTCCGGGTGAGCCTGCGTGCCGACGAAGTAGGGATGCACGCTGCGCGGCAGTTCGAGTATCTGCATGATGGGATAATCGGGAGCCTTGCCCGAGAAGATCATGCCGGCCTTTTCGAGCCGCTCGATGTACTGCGGATCCACCTCGTAACGATGCCGGAAACGCAGGCGGATTTCGGGAGCGTTGTTGAACAGTTCGGCGGCGAGCGTTCCCGGCTTGACCTGCACGTCGCGGCCGCCCAGTCGCATGTTGCCGCCCAGGCCCTCTATTTGCTTCTGCTCGGGCAGAATGTCCACCACGGGGTAAGGCGTGTCGGCGTCGATCTCGGTGCTGTTGGCCTCCTTGAGGCCACAAACGTTGCGAGCGAACTCGACCACGGCCATCTGGAAGCCGTAACAGATGCCCAGGTACGGCAGGCCGTTCTCGCGAGCGTAGCGCACGCAGGCAATCTTGCCTTCCGTGCCGCGCACACCAAAGCCGCCCGGCACAATGATACCGTCGAGGCCGGTGAGGTGCTCGGCTGCGTTGTCGTCGTTGATGTCGGTGGTGTCCACCCAGGCAATCTCGACGTGGCAGCCCTCAGCGGTGCCGCTGTGCTCGAGAGCATGAATGATGCTCGCGTAGCTGTCGCGGACCGACGTGTATTTGCCCATGATACCAATGCGAACCTGCCGATTGACCGAGCGAATGCGCTTGACAAAATCGGCCCATTCCTCTTTGCGTTTGGCTTCGTGCTCGGGCTGCACGCGATCGGTGATGCCCAGGATCTGGAGCACGCGATCGTCGAGGCTTGCCCCACGCAGCATGTCGGGAATGAGATAGATACTCTCGCAATCGTGCATGGAAAAAACGCTCTCGATGGGCACGTTGCTGTACAGCGCGAGTTTCTCGCGAACCTTGCGGGTGGTGGGCTGCTTGCCGCGACAGGCGATAATCTGTGGCTGAATCCCCAATCCCATGAGGCCCTTGATGCCAAGCTGAGCGGCCTTCGACTTTTGTTCGCCGAGCATGGCTGGAGTCAGAATGTAGGTCAGGGCGACGAACGCGCAGGAGTTCGGCCCTTCCTCAAAGGCCAGTTCGCGCATGGCCTCGATGTAGTAAGCGTTTTCCACGTCGCCCACCGTGCCGCCGATCTCCACGAAGACGATGTCGGCGTCCGATGCGACGGCCAACTCACGAAGCTTGGTCTTCACTTCGCCGGTGACGTGTGGAATCATCTGAACGTCGCGGCCCAGGTAGCTGCCCCTGCGTTCCTTTTCGAGCACGCGGGTAAAGATCTGTCCGCTGGTGGCAAAGTTGAGCCGGGAGAGGTTCTGATCGAGCAACCGTTCGTAGGTGCCCAGGTCCATATCCGTCTCCATACCGTCGTCGAGCACGAAGACCTCGCCGTGACGGTACGGATTCAGGGTGCCGGTGTCGATGTTGAGATAGCCTTCCAGCTTGATAGGTGCGACGGTCAGGCCTTTGTCCTGCATGCACTTGGCCAGCGAACTGGAGAAGATGCCCTTGCCCAGACCGCTCATGACCGTGCCGAAGACGATCACGTACTTGGTCTTGCCCGGCTTATAACCGACCGGACGCGGGGCGTAGAACTCCGTTTCGTCCGAGGCGTAGCTCAATGATGCGAGCACTTGTTCCGAATCCATGGATTACTCCAATCGCGCCACTACTCAGGACCGATGTAACTTGCCGCGCTTCTTCAGGACCGAACTCGTTGCCGTCCCTCAGGACCGAGGCAACTTGTTGCCGTGGGGTTCGCGTCAACAAGTTGACGCACTCCTGGAAGACTCACTTTCCGCGTTTCTTCCATCTCTCCACAAACGCCGCGTATTGTTCGGGCGTATCTATGCCCGCACTCTTGTCCGGCACCACCGCAATCGCGATGCGTTCACCGAGCCACAAGGCCCGCAGTTGCTCCAGTTGTTCGGTGCGCTCCAGTTCGCACCGCTGCGTAACGGTCAGTTTCGCCAGGAACGCCGGTCGATACGCGTAGATGCCCAGATGCAACAGCCATTGCCCCGGATCGGTGGGCCTGCCCGCAGCATCGCGAGGGTACGGGATCAGGCTCCGACTGAAGTATAGGGCGTTGGAATCGCGGTCCAGCACCACCTTGACGCAGGCGGGATTGAGCACATCAGCCTCATTTTTGAAGGGGCAGGCAATCGAGCCCATGTTCACCTGCGGACGCGACCGCATCAGCGCGACCAGTTTGTCGATGGCAGCCGGGTCCATTTCCGGCTCGTCGCCTTGGACGTTGACGACCAAGTCCACCTGTTCGCCTGCCAGCCCCCCTACCACCTCCGCCACACGGTCGCTGCCGGAGGGATGGTCTGCCCTGGTC
>JBJKSL010000537.1:0-2945 GCA_046704145.1 Phycisphaerae bacterium | reverse complement strand
CGACACAGAGGCGCAGAGATACAGAGAAAGAACCAATGCGAACGTTGAACATCCAACATCGAACGCTGAACATCGAACCCATCGTTCGATGCATGAGTTCAAAGTTCGATGTTCGAAGTTCAGTGTTCGATGTTCGCATTTCTGTCGTCTGTGCGCCTCTATGTTGGAATCCTGATTTTGAAGTTTGACATTCGGCGGCTTGTGGGCCATTCTCTAGCCGCAAATCAAGGAGCCGCGGATGATTCTCGACAGCCTCAAGAACGTGGACCTGTACCTGGGGCTAAACCCGCTTTTCGCCAAGGCGTTTGACTTCCTCAATTCGCCGGCGCTCGCGGCCCTGGCGCAGGGGCGGAATGAGATCGATGGCGACCGGCTTTACGTGATGGTTGCCTGCTCGCAGGGCCGCGGCACGCACGCCGCGCCGCTCGAGGCGCATCGCAAGTACATCGACATCCAGTTCACCATCGCCGGCAGCGAGCTCATCGGCTGGCGAGATGTGAATCAGTGTTGCCTTGGCCGCGAGGCTTACGATGCGGCCAAAGATATCGAGTTCTTCAACGATTCGCCGCAGGCGTGGATCACCGTGGAGCCCAAGCACTTTGCGATATTCTTCCCCTCCGACGCCCACGCGCCGCTGGCGGGCGAGGGAGAGGTGGTCAAGGCCGTGGTGAAGGTGGCCCTGGAGTAAAGCGGGACCACGGGACCGCGCACGACGTTCGGGTGCCGGGTCCCGGTGTGCCGGGCACCATTACTTCACTTCGCTCATCCTGATCCATCGCTGCTCGTCCGCCGAAATCATGGCCGCTTCCAGCACGCGCTGGGTCTGGTAGGCATCGGCGATGTCCGGCAGCGGCACGAGGGGCTTTTTGCCCGCCAGTGCAAGGACGATGTCGGCGGACATGTTGGCGAAGGTGTGCTCGTAGCCCAGGACGTGGGCGTCGGGCCACCAGGCGCTTGCGTAGGGGTGGTCGCCGCCGTGTGTGCACATGATGTTCGTCCAGCCCTGCACCTGCCGCGGGGCGGTGGCGTCGTAGAACTCAAGCTCGTTCATCCGCTCAAAGCCAAAGCGCAGCGAGCCCTTTGTGCCGTTGATCTCGAAGCCGTGGTTGTTCTGGTTTCCGTAGGCCACGCGTGTGGCCTCGAAGCTGGCGATGGCCCCGCCGGAGAATCGCGTCAGGAACAGCACCGCGTCATCCACCGTCACCTTGCCGGTCCTGGCCTGGCTCTTGAGGCCGGCGGCGATTCCGCCGCCCGCGCGGTTGCCCAGCAGCTTGCGCTCTTTGATGAACGTCTCGGTGATCGCGCCGCAGATCTCGGTGACCTCCTGGCCGGTGATGAACCGCATCATGTCGACGATGTGAGCGCTCAGGTCGCCCTGTACGCCGCTGCCGGCGAGCTTCTTGTCGAACCGCCAAGTGAGCGGCACATCCGGGCCGCCCCAGTCCTGGAGGTAACGGGCGCGAATCTGGCGAATATCGCCCAGTTTGCCTGCCTTGACGAGCTGGTACGCCAGGGCCACCGCGGGAATGCGACGGTAGTTGTACCAGACGAACGTGCGGCACTTTTTGTTGGCCTTGCGGGCCGCCTGCAGCATCTGCCGCGCGTCATCAAGCGTGCCGGCCAGCGGCTTCTCGCACGCCACGTGCTTGCCCGCCTCCAAAGCCGCCTTGGCCATCGGCAGGTGCAGGTTGTTCGGCGTGCCGATGTCCACCAGATCGATCTCGGGGTCTGCCACGGCCTCCCGCCAGTCGGTCGTGTAATTGATGTATTCCCAGTGCGGTGCAAACGCGGCCAGCGCCTTGGCATCGCGGCCGCAGACCGTGTGCAGCACCGGCTCGATCGGCAGGTCGAAAAACTTGGCGGCCTGCCGCCAGCCGTTGGAGTGCGCCCGGCCCATAAACGCCTGGCCGATAAGAGCGATGTTGAGTTGTCGACGGGAATTCATGACTTGCCTCCACGTGGTCAAGTAACTGAATCAACAGTCTCAACCATGGTTTGTTCGGGGTATGCGGGCATTTCATCCCACGTGCGACCATCAAGCAGCCGTCCGGCCTTCTTCTTGTTGACGCCGCCCCATTGCTTGAAGAAGAAGGGGACCTTAGCCAAGGAGCACTGATCACGAATATCACGCACCCACTCAGGCGACATTGGACGCGCGCCGGGGCCGGATTCGCCGCCGACGATCACCCAATCGATATCATTCAAGTTCAAGTTGCCCAGCGGGCCGAGCAGCGGCTCAAACGACAGGAACTTCAATACTGCGCTTGTTCGCCGAAGGTGTTCGATGCGGTGCAAATAGTCACCGCTCTCGACCGTCGTGCCAATCCACACGTTTGGGGGCCAACTCAACCTTCTGTCGAGAGCGAGCAGTCGCTCTGAACGTTTGGTCAAAACCTGAAAGCGATGCCATGGCGCTTTCCGCATCACACTGAAGACGTTTTGTATGAAATTCAGCGGGACGGATTCATGGAAGAGATCGCTCATCGAGTTGACGAAGATTGTCTGAGGCTTCTTCCATGTGAGCGGCAGCTCCAATGCGTGCCTGTGCGTCGCAACGGCGAAGCCACGCGCGTAGTTGGGTTGCCCCATTGCCTTGAGCCTGCGAGCCATACGTTCCGCATAGCAATGGGCACATCCTGGGCTGATCTTCGTGCAACCCGTCACGGGGTTCCAGCTCGACTCCGTCCATTCGATTGCGGAATTGAATGCCACTACGTGTTTCCTTTGCTGCGATACTTCGCGAAAATCTCGCTAACTATCTTACCGCCAGTCTTGTTGGGTGAAGCGAAAAACAGGTAGTAAACGGTGCGCCCTCGCGTGTTTCGCATCGGCAACGGCTCTGGGACGAACCCAAAACCCGCCACTTGGCGAAGCCTCTCGCGAAAGGCCTGGACCACGGGCTCGTTGCCGGTCTTCTCGGCAATGTCTCCAAACAATCCTGCGGT
>JBJKSL010000536.1:0-6492 GCA_046704145.1 Phycisphaerae bacterium | reverse complement strand
TTCTGGCACTGTGGCCGCCTCTCGCGGGCGATCCAACTGGAGGAGGACGATGATGAAAGCTCAATACACTGGGATCTGCGTGGCGGCGGTGCTGCTGGGTCTGGCTGCGCCTGCGTGGGCGGTGCCGCTTACGTTCGATGTTGGTGGAGTCATCACCAGCGTATCGGACCCCGGCCATGTTCTGCCAGCCAGCCTGCAGGTCGGTAGCACTTGGGGCGGCTCCTATACTTTCGACTCTGAGGCGGCGGATCTATATCCGAATGATGGGACATTGGGGCAGTACCTGATCGATGGCGATAGCGTTCAACTCGATGTGGCCGGCACACAGTTCTCAGGGAATGGAGATGAGTTGGACATGCAAGTGTGGGACGATCACTCCGGACGAGACGCCTACCGGCTACTCAATGCGCCGGGAACGGTATTCCCGTGGGGGTCGCTGTTCGTCGACGAAATTGGGGTTTCCTTGTACGACTTGACGGGAAGCACCTTCTCTGCTGACACGATCGCCGTTTCGCCGCCCGATCTGGCCCTTTTTCAAACGAAGAGCTTTGGGCTGAACGGATACAGTCGTTCGCCATATCACAGTTTCTTCGTCTCCGGAACTGTCACCTATATCGTGCCCGAACCTGTGTCTTTTCTGCTCATCGCATCAATGGCCCTGATTCTCCCACATGGAAAGCGGCGGGGAATCGAAACGGGGACGGGAATCGAAACGGGGACGCATCTAGATTCGGCATTGCATTTCTGAGTTCTCGTGCTTGGGCCGCCGGGTGCGTAGAGGACAGACCTGGGTCAGAGCGCATTTAGTCAATAGCTTGCAGTCCAGTTTTGCACTCGTTATGGTGAGGGCATATGGCTCGGCCTTTGCGGATTGAGTGTCACGACGCGTTGTACCACGTGATGTCGCGTGGCAACGATCGGCGTACGGTGGTACGGGACGATGCAGACTGCGAGCGGCGGCTGGAGTGGCTGGCCCGGACGGTAGAGACGTATAAGTGGCGGTTGCACGCGTTTTGTCTGATGAACAATCACGAGCACCTGTTCGTCGAGACGCCGGAGCCCAACCTGTCGGCGGGGATGCAGCACCTGAACGGCAGTTACACCAGCTACTTCAATCGGCGGCACCGGCGGGTCGGGCACCTCTTCCAGCGCCGGTTCAAGGCCCAGATCGTCGACAACGAAGGCTACTACCTGGAGATCAGCCGCTACATTCATCTGAATCCGGTCCGGGCCCGGCTGGTGGAACGTCCGGAGCATTGGCGGTGGAGCAGCTACGCCGGCTACCATCGGGCATCGCGTCAGTTGCCGTGGGTGGAGTACGCTCGTGTGCTGCGCGAGTTCGGCCGGCGCGAGCAACCGGCTCGGGAGGCCTATCGGCGGTTCGTGATGTCCGGGGTTCAAGAGCCTCCGGCCCGTCCGTGGAACGAGGCGGTGGCCGGGCTGGTCGTCGGCGGCGAGCAGTTCGTCGGGCGAATCCGACGCATGATCAGCGGGCAATCGAAGAATCGCGATCTGCCGGCGAGCAAGCAACTGCGACAAAGGCCGAAATTACGGCACATCATCCAGGCTGTGGCTGAGGCGTTTGACGCCGACCGCTCGACCTGGTCTGCCGGTCGACGTAGCGATAACGTTGCTCGCGCCGCTGCGGCCTGGTTGGCCCGCCGACGCTTCCGGTACGGCACGCGCGAAGTGTCCGAGGCTCTTGGGTATCGCTCCCACGGCGGGGTGTCGCTGCCCTCCAGCGGGTGGAAAGCGATTGGGAACGGTTAGCCCAGACTCTCCAGAGAGTGGAGAAGCGGATTGCTAATGACTAAATGCGCTCTGACCCGAGCAGTTCCCGCTCTGACCCGAGCAGTTCCATGACTAAATGCGCTCTGACCCCCAGCAGTTGCCAATTGATTCTTGACTTCGACGCCAGTTCATCACGCCATTCAGACGGTGGCTGCCCCGGCATTGACGAGGTGGTCAAGCCAATCGTCGAGGCGAGTGGCGCCAATCCGCTCGGCGTTGTCGGGCATGAGTGTCCTTTCGCTCACCTTCACGCCGTAATAGCACGCCTGGGCGTCGGTGATCACTCGGCGTGCGTCTCCGCTGACGACCAGGAACCTTCGGACGGCTTCATCAATACCGATCGCATCCGGCCCGGCGATTTCGACGATTCGGTTCAACGGCGGCCCAAGGGCGTAATCCATCAGCGCTGCCGCGAGGTCGTCGGCCGAGATGGGCTGCATCAGCGATGGAGGCAGCCGAACCACTTGACCCTCGGTGCCGGCCTGGGCAATACCCCCGAGAAATTCGAAGAATTGCGTCGCCCGGACGATAGTGTAAGGCAGGCCGGAGGCGGCGATCAGACCCTCCTGGGCCATCTTCGCGCGGAAGTACCCGCTGGCCTGCAACCGTTCGGTCCCTACCACAGAATGCGCGACGTGATGCCGGACCCCGGCTTTCGCTTCTTCGGCGAGGAGGTTGCGCGTCGCGGTGTTAAAGAACTTCAGCACGGCCGCGTCTTCCCAGGAGGGCGCGTTCATCACATCCGCGGCGACATCCACGCCCGCCAGTGCTTCCGGAAGCCCTTCATTCGTCAGCGCGTTGGTTCCAGTGCTGGGGGATGCGGCGATCACTTCACGGCCAGGCTTCCGCAGGTTCCTGACAAGCTTCGCCCCGATGCGGCCAGTTCCGCCGAAAACAACGATCTTCATGTCTGTCTCCCCAAAAGAGACGGAGGCTGTGTGCTACGCTGCATCTCCAAACGCAGCCGTCTCATTGAAGATTAAATACTAGACCTGAGAACAGTGGTCAGAAATGACAAAGAACCTGATTCTAGGGCAGTGAAAACTCGGCCCTGTTGATCCGCGTTTCCGGGCCCCTGGACAAGCCTGTGTTCCCTGCAGACGGGTGAGCGATAGCCACTCGAGAAAGACAAAGGGGACTTCTACTTTAAGGCTCGACGGAGACGGGACACGGCTCGATTCGTCGCGGCGACGGGCGGCGCGTCTGGTGTTGGGCCGAGGTTATCGTGGCTGCTGTGAGCCAGGACGAAGCTGTTTGGTTGGCAACAGCCTGCAAAATCAATTCTCGGACCGTGGCCACTTGCCCTCACGACCACAACTGGCTCTTCTCGCCATCGCGCCTGTGCATCTCACCAGCCTGGCCGAGACTCCAACAAACCGCATACTGAGATAAGCCTCGCCTTAGAAGGCACTTATGACCATTGCCCTTTCCCCCGTCCACCGCCGGCACCTTTGACGTCGGCCAAGGTCTGGAAAATACCCCCACCAACTTTCCCTGAAAATGATATTGGGCTTCCGGCAAGCCGATAAATCAACCGGAGGTCTGCGCGCATGGTAGGCGGCCGGACAGTTTTTGAGATCCTCAGGACCGAACAGGACCCAGCAGCCGACGCTGCGCTGCTGGCCGCCCTGCAGGATGCCGATCCGCCCGTCGCCCAGGCCATCGTCGAGACCATCCTCAGCCGCAACACCAAAGAGGGCCTCATCGGCCTGGTGCAGCACTTCCACCTGCTGGATGAGTCCCTCAGACAGGCGGTGCTCATCGACTGGGAGCGTCTCTTCAGCGTGCTCCGCGAGGCCGCACAGTCCCGCCACGACCAGACCCGCGTAAACGTCCTCGAAATCATCCGGCGAGCTCGCATCTACCGGGCCGCCTACCTCGTCGAGACAGCCCTGCGCCACCGCGCCTCCAAGGTGCGAGCGGCCGCCAGCACCACGCTCTGCTTCCTCGCCGATGAACTGCTGCGAACCGCGCCGGCCCACCTGAGCAACAGCGATTTGGAGTCCATGACTCCCGAACAGATCCACCAGGAAATGGCCGACCTGGAAAGCTACGCCGAAGATCGCCGCCAGGTGGTTTCCAGCATCGAAGCCGCGCTCAGTTGCTTCGAAGTCCACCATCAGGCCCAGGTGGTCGAGGCCGCCCTGTGGTTCGTAGACGAAATGTCCCAGACCTTCTGGGCACTGATGAACGCCCAAGGCAGCCGCATCGCCCAGGCCGCCGTGCAACTGCTGCAGAAGGGAATCACTCCGCGTCTCGTACCCTTCGCGATGACCGCCCTCAACTCGAGCGAGTTACGCCCGAATGTGCTCAGAGCCTTCGCCGCCGGGGGCGATCTGGCCCTGCTCGAAGAATGGCTGCGACAGTCCTGGCGGCTGGTCCAGCCGAAAACCGCACGGGCCATGAACTGCCTCAAGCAACTGGCCTGTGCAGGCGAATTCGGCCGAGAGCTTTTCCTGCTTCCTCCGCGCAGCCACCGCCATCTGCCCCATTGGATCGCATCCACCAGCATGGCACCGAGGGACAAAGTCGAACTGCTGCAAGAGGTCCTCCACCGCGGCGACCGCGACACCAAGCGCGCGGTCCTCTGGGCGTTAGGCAGCATGCCGGACGTCCCGGTAAACGAAATGCTCCGCAACTTCCACTGCCCGGAAGATCCGGAGGTCGAGCAGTTGGCCCGCCTCGATCTGGCTCGACGTTGCCCGCTGGAAGCGCCCTTGTCGCGACTGCTGGCCGGCAAGGCGTGGGCTCAAAGCCTGGGCCGAACCCCCAGACCTCAGGCCATAACCTTCGATCGATACTGGGCTGCTTTCGACGGCTTGCGTGAAGAGCAAAAGCTCGAACTTGGCCGGCAGATGCTCGAATGCACGCCGCTGCTGAAGTCCATGCTGGGCCGTCGACTCTCCAGCCCCGAACTGGGCGAAAGAGTGCGAGCCATTCGCGTCATCTCGACGCTCGAACTGGCGGACAAGTTCCAGGAACATCTGTACCAACTCTGCCACGACCCCAGGTCAGAGGTGCGCAGCGCCGCCGTGGCCGCCTTGGCTCCGCTGAATAACGCCGTCTCACGACGTCTCGCTCACAACGCCCTGCAGGATGAGGATGCTCGTGTACAGGCCAACGCCGTTGAAACCATGGTGGCACTCGGCCACGAATCGCTCGCCGATGAACTGCTGGCCAAGCTCTCCTCGCCCGACAACCGCGTGCAGGCCAACGCGGTCAAGGCCCTGCTCAAGCTGGGCGTCCGCGAAGCCGCCGAGACGCTGTTGCGAATGCTCAAGCACGAGAACCGCCTGCATCGCATCAGCGCACTCTGGCTGATCGAGCGCATGGGGCTGTTCACCGTCGCATCGAAGGTGGCGGCCATGGCTGCAGACGATCCCGATCCAGCCATTCGCAGAAGAGCAGGCAGCCTTGCCGGAAACATCCCCGCCGGCCTGCGACGCTTCCCCAGCGGCCCTCCAGCCCAAGAGCCGGCCAAGGCTTCCGCAGAACTCGCGTCGGAGGTACAGGTATCATGACCGCTTGGCTCGCCACAATGCCAACTTTTCTTCTCGCCATGACCCCCACCCAGTGGCGCGAACACCAACTCCGCAGCATGCGGATGCGATTCCAGGAAACCGACCCGTACGTCTACTACCGCGTCGCCGTCGCAGTCCTTGCCATCGCCGCCATATTCGTACTCGTCAAGCTAATGGCCTACTGGCAGGACCGCAGGTTCGAGGCCGGCCGCTCACAACCGTTCGCCCTCTTTCGGCGGGTGCAGACCAAGCTCGGACTTTCTTTCTTTGAGCGCTGGACCCTGTGGCGACTCGCCAAGACGCTCAAGGTGGAACATCCGTCGGCCCTGTTGATCTCGCCGGTGCTGTACGATCGTGCAGTGAGCGAGTACACCAAACGCGGCCCGGGTGACGGCCGAGGCCGCCTGGCCGCCATCCGCACGCATCTGTTTGGCAGGGCCGCCGCCCAGATCACCGCCCCCATCGCTCCCCCGCCGCCGAGCGACCCAGAATAGCCCTGCTCGCAAATACCCGAAAAACCGAAAACGCTATAGAATCCCGCATAGCTCCGCGGCAAACCGGCTCAAGGAGTCACGCTAGCCCGCCAGGCTTGCCGCCTGGTCGACGCCGACTCGTGTCAGGAGTATTGCATGATTCGCGAAAGCTACCCAATGTTCGTCGCCAACCGCGCCGAGCAGCCTAATCTGGATCTGGAAGTACACGACAAGTACACCGGCCAAACCGCCGCTCGCGTGCCCCGTGCCGATGCCGATACCCTCGAAAGGGCCATCGCTTCAGCATCCAAGGCAGTTGGCCCCATGCGTGACCTGAAGCCCTATCAGCGTCAGGATGTCCTCAACCATCTCGTAAACCGCTGTACCGAGCGGGCTGAGGAACTGGCCCATGCTCTTTGCGTCGAAGCCGGCAAGCCGATCCGCGACTCGCGCGGCGAAGTCCAGCGGCTTATCGATACGTTGCGCATCTCCGCCGAAGAGTCCGTGCGCATGTACGGCGAAGTGCTGCCCATGGAGATCAGCGCCCGGGCGGCAGGCTATCAGGGCATGTGGAAGCGCGTGCCGGTAGGCCTTTGCGCATTCATTACGCCATTCAACTTCCCGCTCAACCTGGTGGCCCACAAGATCGGGCCCGCACTCGCTGCAGGCTGCCCTTTCATCCTCAAGCCGGCCAGCAGCACGCCTAT
>JBJKSL010000535.1:0-7974 GCA_046704145.1 Phycisphaerae bacterium | reverse complement strand
TACTGGGCTATGCGGCGGCGACGTGGATGCAGACCTCTGTCAAAGGGATGACTCTTCCGATTTTGGCCTATTGCTTCATCGTTGGCATGCTGTTCACTGCGGAGGAGTTGGTCTTGCGTCTGCCGCGGCTTCTGTTGCGGCGTCAGGAGCAGCTCCGAGAGATGGCCGAGCAGATGCGTGAAGGCGCAGGCGGCAAGCTGGGCTCGCTGCTTAGTCCGTTTCGGCGGCTGATCGCAGGTGTCGGCAGCCTCAAGCCGGCGCTGGCGGGTGCGGGTGCCGCCATCGGGGAACGGATTGGCGGCAAGTCCGAGGTGAAGGCCAAGCCTGCTCGCAAGAAAGCCGAGCCCGCTCCGGTAGAGACTGCTGTCGCGGACGATGACGACCTCGAAGACGATGGCGAATTCGAGGAGGAGGAATACGAGGACGAGGAGTACGACGAGGACGAGGACGAGGAAGAGTACGAGGAAGACGAAGAGGAGTGGGAAGAAGAAGAGGAAGAGGGGGAGGAAGAGGATGAAGATCTCGATGCTGAGGCCGACGAACCTGCCGAGCCGTTGGCGCCTGAGCCTAAGATGGTCGTCAACTTCGCCCAGCCGCCGAAGCCGGCTTCGGGGGTGCCGGTAATCCCGCCCAAGCCTTATCCGACCGAGCTGCAGGCGTGGGAGTTCCCGCCGATCAGCATGCTCAAGGAGCCGGAGTACAACTTCAACGAGCAGCAGGAGGCGGTGGTCCGCGAGAAGGCCCGCGTGCTGGAGCAGGCACTACAGACGTTCAAGATTGAGGCCCACGTCGTGCAGATCGACACGGGGCCGGTCATCACCATGTTTGAGTTGCAGGTGGCCGACGGCGTGAAGGTCAGCCAGGTGATGGCCTTGTCGAATGATATCGCCCGCGCGCTGAAGGCCCCGAACGTTCGCGTAGTGGCGCCGATTCCGGGCAAGAACACCATCGGCATCGAGGTGCCCAACCTGGATAAAGAGGTCGTTCGCGTTCGCGAGTTGGCGACCATGACCGCTCAGAACGTGCAGAAGATGGCGTTGCCGCTGTTCCTGGGTAAGGACGCCAGCGGCGGTGCGTTGGTCGAGGATCTTGCCCGCATGCCGCACATGCTGATTGCGGGTACGACCGGCTCGGGCAAGAGCGTGTGCATCAACTCGATCATCATGTCCATCCTGATGACGCAGCGGCCGGACATGGTCAAGCTCATTCTGGTGGACCCCAAGATGGTCGAAATGAGCCTGTTCCGCGAGGTGCCGCACCTGATGTGTCCGATCGTGACGGAGATGGAGCGTGCGGAGAAGATTCTCGAATGGGCGACAGTCAAGATGGACGAGCGTTATGCACTGCTGGCCGAGGCCCAGGCGCGCAACATCGTGTCGTACAACCGCATGACCCGCGAGGAGAAGTACGAGCGGTTCCAGCCCAGTACGGAAGAGGAAAAGGCCCAGATTCCGCTGCAGTTGCCTTACATTGTGATCATCATCGACGAGTTGGCGGACATGATGATGATGTCGGCGAAGGAGGTCGAGCTACACCTGTCGCGATTGGCCCAGAAGAGCCGAGCGGTGGGTATTCACATCATCGTGGCGACCCAGCGGCCGGAAGCGAAGATCGTCACCGGTCTGATCAAGAGCAATCTGCCCTGCCGCGTGGCGTTCCGCGTGGCTTCGCGCATGGACTCGCGCATCGTGCTCGACCAGAACGGTGCGGAGGTGCTCATGGGGCAAGGCGACATGCTCTACCTGCCGCCGGGCAGTTCGAAGCTCGTGCGTGCGCAGGGCACGTACCTGGATGACGGTGAGCTCAAGGCGACAATTAATTGGCTCAAGGAGCGGGCGGAGCCGGAGTTCCATCCGGAGTTGATCAAGCTGGGCAAGACGGAGATTTCCGCTGATGGGCCGCAGGATGAGCTCTTCGAGCAGGCGGTGGAGATCGTACTGGAGACCAAGCGCGGCAGCGTGAGCCTTCTGCAGCGGCGGCTGACGGTGGGTTACTCGCGTGCCAGCCGGCTGATCGATGAGATGGCCGGCGTGGGCATCGTCGGCCCGTACAAGGGCAGCCAGGCCCGCGAGGTGGTCTGGACGCGCGAGCAGTGGGAGGCGTACAAGGCCGACCGTGAGGCCAAGATCAACGCCGAAGTGGATCGCGTCCGCGAGCAGGCTCTGCACGATAGCGTGGATGACGACATGTTCGATGACGATATCGACTGAGAGGCGGCCGGATGGATGTGGCGACAGATTCACCGGACAAACCAAAGTCGCGTTCGCGACGGCTGCGATCTTTGCTTGTTGTTGCGGTCGTTCTGGTTGTTACGGCCGCTTTCCTTCCATATCTCTTCCTGATACGACCTGTTGGTTCAGGGCCGGCCGGTCCTGCCGTTTCTGCACAGGCCTTTAGCGGTACCTGGACCGCGCGGAAAGTCATGCTCCTGGGCGTGGGCGACAGCGTGACCGCGGGCTTCGGTGCCAGCCATGGGCACTCCTACTTCCAGCGTCTAATTGACAACCCGGATGATGAGTTCCCGGACTTGCGCGGCATCTGCCTGTTGAAGGTTCTGCCGAATTTGCAGTCGCGGAATATCGCTATTTCGGGTAGCACGTCCATTCACCATGAAGCGATCCTGGAGCGACTGGAGCCGTTCGCGTCCGACGTCTTTGGCCTCGTGGTCATGTCCAGCGGCGGGAACGATATCATCCATGACTATGGCAGGTCATCGCCGCGCGAAGGAGCCATGTACGGTGCGACGCTGGAGCAGGCCAAGCCCTGGATCGCTTCGTATGAAATCCGACTCAACGCGATGATGGCCCGGCTTACAGTCTGCTTCCCCGGCGGCTGTCAAGTGTTCCTCGCCAACATCTACGATCCGTCCGATGGCGTTGGCGATTGCGAGAAGGTCGGTCTGCCACCCTGGCCAGACATGCTGAAGATCCTGGCGGCTTACAACCAGGTCATCGCGCGCACTGCCGAGAGGTATCCGTTCGTGCACATGGTGAATATGCACGACGAGTTCCTCGGCCACGGCATCCACTGCACGCAGTTCTGGCAGCCCCACTACCACGCGAACGATCCGCACTACTGGTATTTTCAGAATGTCGAAGACCCGAACGACCGCGGCTACGACGCCATTCGCCGGCTGTTCCTGAACCAAATCAGCGAATGCCGCTCCGGCTTGGCCAGTCCCGCCACAAAGCCTGCGTTCCAGGCAGATCGCTCTGCGGTCTTCCGATAAGCCTCCGAGTTCTGCTATAATGCCAGAGGGGCACCGCAGGAGAATCATGAGATGACTCGTACCCTTCCCGCCGCTGAAGTTCGCCAGCAACTGGACAAGTTGTTGGATCAGACGCAATCAGGAGGAGACTCGATCCTCATCGAAAGGAACGGCAAGGCCGCTGCTGCTCTCGTGCCGGTGGAAGTCTATGAAAAGGCCATGGAGGGACGCCGGCGGTTTGCTGACGCTGTTGCGGATTTCCGAAAGCATGTTCGCCAGGATGTACCCCCGGAAGAACTCGAGCGAATCATTGATCGCGAAGTCGAGATCGTTCGAGCGGAGCGCTTCGCGAAAGAGTCGCAGGATCCAGCCCCCGAAAATGAAAACGGCAAGACATGAGAGTTGTCCTCGACGCGAATATCTATTTGCGGGAGTTCTTGTCGTCGGCCAGCCCGAGTTTGAAGATCATGCCGGAGTGGCAGTGCGGCAGGTTTGAGCTTCTGACCTCGACTGCGCAACTCGGCGAACTCGACGATCTATTCCGGCGACCCGCTATTCGAGCTCTCATGTTGTCCGGAGCCGACCCCGATCGCCTGTTGGAACTGCTCTGGGAGAACGCTCGCGAAGTTCACCTGCACAAGCCATATCCAGACTTCCGCCGAGACCCGAAAGACATGCACTTACTGGCCATGCTGCGCGACGGTCAGGTGGATGTCTTGGTCACAGAAGACAACGACCTGCTTGATCTTGAGGCTTTCGCTGGTGCACGTATCATGCGTGCACACGAATTCCTGAAGTTGCTCGCTTCGGTTGAACCTGATGCGACGTAGACGTTCGCGGTTCATCCCTCCGCCGCTTCGACTACCACCTTCAATCCCTCCAGCACTTTCCGCACGGTTCGAAAGGGGACCGCGCCTCTGCATTCGCCGAGCGTGGACTTCAGGATGGGTGCAGCCTCCGCTGCTCATGCTCGCGCATCCCTGGATGCAAAACACAGACGCAACAGGCGGGTGCCGCACAGGGCGTGCGGCACCCGTCGTGTTTGCCGGCCATCATCACCTTATGGTTCTGCGTGTGCGTAAGGTGAGAGCGAAACCTGCCATCAAGAGACACAAGCCGGTTGGCTCGGGGATCACGATTGCGAAGCCCTCTGTGCTGCCTGACGGCCCGATGCCGTAGCCGACGATGGTGTGGCCATCCTGAGAGATGCCGGTGGCTTCGTTCAACTGCCAGCCGGTCAGATCGAGGCTGTAGTCGTTCACCAATGCGTCGCTGAGGAATCTTGTGCCATGAGAGTCGTCCCAGATGGTGGCCTGTTGCGGCGCGGTGCTCCAGGCGGCACCGTTCCAGGCCGTTCCGACAAGGATTGAGCCGTCCGCAGTGCAAGCGTTCATCCAGGCCATCTTGTCTGGGCCGCTCCATCCGTCAGGCGCGTCAAGGCCCACCATGCCGGTTTCAGCGGTCCAGCGGAAGGGTTCCCAACTCATGCTGTCGGAGGATGCCCATCCACAGACGGTCTTGCCGTCGGCAGAGATACCCATTGCAAAGCTGTCGCCCCCGAGGCTGAGGCTACCGAGGTCGGTATAGGTTCCGCTTTGCCAGATTCGCGCCTGGTGGTGAAATCCAATTGGCCCCCAATCGTTGTAAGCGGTCCACGATCTGCTGCCGGTGATGACTTTACCATCGGCGGACATGCCGTAGACGGTGGAAAGGTCGGTTAGTTCCCAGAGACTGGTCGAGGTCGATTTGAAGGGGGACGAGCTACCGTTCGGATAGTATCCGCCGATCGCGCTGCCGTCGTTGGAGATGGCTTTGGGCTTGCAGTTGGCGGTCAGGAAATGAGTGATCAGGCTCTGGCCGGCCGAAGTCCACATGGTTGCATAGGTGTACCCATCGGCGGCTTGAGAGGAGCCCACCACCATGGCTCCGTCGTAGGAGAGTGCAGTGGTGAACGCGGACTGGCCGCCGCTGGGCAGAGCGTTTTTGCCAGCGTTGAGCGTCCAGGTAAAGGCGTTTCCGCTGCTGGAAGCGGCCACGGTGGAGCCGTCACCAGAAACGGCGGGACCGACCGAAGTATGATCGACTCCGATGGTTACATCCGTATCCACGGGACCTAGAGAGTAGATACCGACTCCGAAAGTGTAGGAAGCCGTCAGCAGGCAGATCAGGGGTGCGCAAGAGCTTAGCCCTCGGCGAATGTGGGCGAACGACATGATGTTCCTCCGAGCGAATTGTGGCGACAGATGGTTAGCTGACAGGCTTGCGACAAGCTGACTTCAGCATATACAAGGCAGCTGGGAAGTCAAGCGCAATATTGGCACTTTCGGAATCTGGTCGAGAGCGGGGTCAGCAAGCCAGGGGCCGCTCAGACTGTTTTGCGTATGTGGGGAGTTGGAGGAACCAGGCTTCTTCGGCCGGAGTGAGTGTTTTTTGGCGGCGGGCTACCACGCGGCGGGCGATTTCCAGGCAGCGATCGACGGCATAAGCGGCGGCGCCCTGGCCGGTCAGCCATGTGAACGAGGGTACGAACTTGGGGGCGAACTCACAGGTGGCGATATTGCAGCCGAAGCCGACGACGGCTCCGGTGGGGAACATCTGGCCGATGCCGGTCTTGCTGTGGTCGCCGATGGTCAGGCCGACGAACATCTGGCCGGAGTCGACTTCGGTGCCGTTGATGGGCACGCGGACCGGGCCGTAGGTGTTCTTGAGGTCGCTGTTGACGGTGTCGGCAGCGAGGTTGACCCATTCAGCGACATAAGCATGGCCCAGGAAGCCATCGTGCTGCTTGTTGGAGAAGCCGTGGATGATGGAGGACTCGAGTTCGCCGCCGACCTTGCAGCGCGGGCCGATGCTGACGGCGTCGCGGAGGGAGGCTCCGGGCTGGATGATCGAGCCGTCGCCGATGTAGCAGGGGCCTTCGATGCTGGTGTTGGGCGAGATGGTCACGTTTGAGCCGATGACAATGGGGCCGTTCTCGGCGTCGAGGACTACGCCGGGCTTGAGGATGCTGCCCTCGCCGATGCGGACGGCCTGGCGGTTGAGGATGTGCACGCCTTCGCAGATGCGGCCGGCAAGGTCGGCGGGTTGGCCGGCGTTCTGCCAGCCGTGGTGGAGCATGTCGGCGTTGGCGTGGACCAGGTCCCAGGGGTAGCAGATCAGCTTGGGCGTAGCGACGAATATATGACTGTCGATGCCGTGGAGCACGCGGCGAAGGGCCTCGGGCTGCTGCATCAGCTCGGGCGATAGGCGCGAGGCGAGTTCACGGTTGGCATTAATTACAACCGGGCAGCCCTCGTGCCATTGAGCAGACGGGGCAGGGGCTTCGGCGCTCGCAGCGGTCAGCAGCAGTCGGCCGTTGACGAACAAGGTCTGATCGGATTGTGGTCGGCTGTTGACGGGGTACGCGAATCGGCTGGCAGTGACGGCGGCCATTTCGGGTCGGCACCAGAGGATGATTTCGTCGAAAGCAGCAGCGCCGTCGAGCGCGGCGAGGGCGTGTTCAAGCAGGCTGGCGTAGCCCGTGCGCAGTTCGCACGTCGTTCGCCAATAGGTAAGCGGGAGCAGGTTGCGAAAGCCGTCGTCCTCGAAGATGACCAGTGTGCGCATCGGTTGGTGTCCGGTTCCTGGGGCTGTGCGAGCGATGCCCAAAGACGGGCTTGATACAAACGAGGTTCGCTGGCCAGGCCCAGAGTGTCCATCGGTGTTGTAGGGTCAGTGCTTGAGGCTGGGCGAGTAGTTATCATACGCATCCGCGTCCTTTTGCGCGCGGCGACGTGCCCATAAGTCTATTGCGCACGGTGTTTGGGCTGGCGCGGTGGGTGGTGCGAAGCCGCAAGCGGCAAATGCACATGGGGCCGTTGAGACGCTATCGGACGTGCTGTGATGGGCGCAAAAAAAGAGAATAGGATCTGCCGCAATGCCGGTGGGAGCTGATTGACAGAACCCAAGATAAAGGTGGGCGGCATGGCCCGCTCGGGAACCTCCTGTCAAGCAGGCTCGTTCCCATTCTGGTGACCAGAGGCCTCCCGGGGTTCCGAATTAAGGTTCAATCAATTACTGCTCCCGGGTCGAGCATGGCAGAACTATTCTCTTGGTATTGGTATATCATCTTGCCGTGGTTTTTTCCATAGAAAAGCGCCGAATGTTGACGCGATTGCACTTTGGGTGGGGCACCGGGTTCACAGAACCCGGCTCCGATACGCGTTGCCAATCAGGTGCGTGTTTTCCACCAGCAGAGGACCAGCAAGGCCCAGAGCAACTCGGTACGGTCGCGGCGGCGGGTGCGGTGTTCTTCAAAAACGGACTGGGCGACCTTGGCATCGAGGCCAAGGCTCGAGAGGGCGGCCGGCGTCACGGTGGCAGTGTACATATCGCAAAGTTCGTTGCGCAGGAACTCGCCGACGGGTACTTCGAAGCCCATCTTGCGACGTTGCGTGACCACCTCGGGCAACATATCACGGAAGGCGTCGCGAAGAATGCGTTTGCCCTCATGGCCGCGGATCTTGTAGTCGAGCGGAAGGCCGGTGACATAGTCGACCACGTCGGAGGAGAGCAGCGGCACGCGTACCTCTAAAGAGTGGTACATGCTGGCAGTGTCCACCTTGTGCAGCATGTCCGCCGGCAGCACCACGCCGAGATCGGCGAGCAGGATGCGCTGAAGCGGCGGCTCGCCACAGCACATCTCCCGCCACTGCCACTCGGCATCGCGAAATATGCCGCGCATGGTCTGCCCGCCTTCGTCGGCCAGGTCGCGGCCGAGCAGAGCC
>JBJKSL010000534.1:0-3308 GCA_046704145.1 Phycisphaerae bacterium | reverse complement strand
CTGCATGGACGTGGGCTTCTGGGGCCGTGCCGCCATCTTCGAGATGCTGGCCTTCAACGACAACCTGCGCGACGCCCTCATGACCACCAAGACCATTCACGACATCCGCAACGCCGCCGGCGAGTGGACCTACCAAACCCTGCTCGAAAGCGGCTACAAACGCGTCGTCGAGGGCCTTACAACTCTCGAAGAAGTCGAACAAGTCGCCGCCAGCCACGAATGAGCGCATTCGCACTCACCTCGCACCGGTCCGCCATCCGCAGTCGCTTGCAGCTTCGCAAGGTGGATATGCACGTTCTCTTCCGCCGCTTGCCGCTTCGCACTCTTCTCCTCAATTCAACATTCTGCATTCAGCATTCTACATTCGTCTTCCCGCCGGGTGCCCCATCCCTTGCGCTTCGCAAGGGGTGGGGGATATGCTTTCTTCAATTCTGCATTCAGCCTTCAAGGTTCTACATTCGTCTTCCAGGGTGAAGGATATGCAGTCGCAACCCCGGAACCCTCAAACCCAACTTCCCGCCTGACATCACCCGCCAGCACCGTTCCCATATCTGGGAACTTTGGCCCTTTTTGATAGTCCGGCCATGACAAGGTTTTTCATTAAAGACCATGCCAACCGATCGATTGTGTGGTTATCACGACTAGAGGAGGCTGCGTCGTTGGGGACGTTGACATGTCTTTTGCGTGTGCCGCAGAACGCGGCTGCGCCGTTGTGGGGGTCGAAGAAGTTGAGGATTAGACTGTAGAAGTATGGCGGGCAATAGGGGGCGAAGCCTATGTGGCCTCCGCCGCGGAGGATGAGGGAGGCGACCAGGGGGTTGGAGGTCTGGGCGGTCAGGTCGGCAAGATCCTGGGCGGAGAGGAAGGGGTCGTTCACCGAGGTGATCATGAGCACGGGCACGCGGACGGATTCCAGCTTGTGGCCGTCGGGCCGGTCGTGGTAGGGCAGAAAACGCAGCAGGCGATAGGCGTCCACGAGCGGGAAGGTGGGGCCGAGGATCGAGTGGGCGAACTCGTAATCTATCAGGTGGCGCAGGCTGCCGGAGACTTCCGGATAGCCCTTGCGGCGCATGCGGGCCTTGACTACCTCCTGGAAGAAGTACATGGAGGGTTCCTGGAACAAGGCGTGCGGAACGTCGGTACGGTCGAGCAGTTCTTCCCAGCGGAGCACGGGCGAGAAGGCCATGATGCCGGCGGTGTAGTGTTTGCGCAGTAAAGGCGGCGGATCGAAATACGGGGCGAGCCGCGGGGAGATGCTGGGGTCGTCGGGTCTGCGTCCGTCGAACCAGGCGGCGAGCATGGCGTGGTTGCCGCCCCAGCAGAAGCCGATCAAGCCCGTGTTGCGGATGCAAGAATAGTTGTCCTGCAGCCATTCAGAGACGCGCAGCAAGTCCTGCGTCTCGAGCACGCCGAAGTTGTAGTAGAGGTTGGGATAGTAGTGCTCGACCTGGCCGTGTCCGCGGAGTTCAAGGGCGAGCACGTGGAAGCCGCGGTCGCGCAGGGCGGCGGAGAGGTCGCGCGTGCGCATGACAGCGTTGTCGCCGAGGAAGCCGGGAATCAGCACGATACAGTCGGCGGATCGCGGGCGGCCGTCAGCGTCGCAGGCGAAACCTATGCGGCCGTGGAGCTGTACGCCGGGGGCGACGGGAATCCACTTGGGTTCAAAGCCGGGCCAGGTCGGGGCATGCTGATCGATGGCTTCGGATCGGCTGACGGCCTGGCCGGTGTCGACCATGCCGTTCCAGTTCTTGGTGAGCTTGTTGAGCGTCCAGCGCGGCCGATGGAAGTACTCGAATACGTCGCGCGGGCGGCCTTGCTCGTTGGTCATCTGCTCGGTGAGCATGACCAGTCGGCCGCGTGGGGTGAGCAGATTCTCAAGTTGCGGCTGGACGAGTTGCAGCCACTGCCGAGTGGTGCGGGGATCGTCCTGGCTGAGCGAGACGGGGGCCGCTTTTGCGGAATCGAGCTTTGGCTGTGCGGGCAGGTGCACCGGCTCGAAGTAGCCCGGTTTCATGGGGATTGCGCGCTCGTCGAAGACGCAGCCGGAAACGGTTGCAGTCACCAAGGCGACACAGGTGATTAGTACTGGAAGAGTGCGAAGCCGCAAGCCGCGGGGTTGGAGGGGGCGGGCGGTGACGGGAGGGTGGTGAGCGGGTACACTGTTTCGCTCTGGTCGGCCGGGCTGCTGGTCCGGCGCAGAGAAAACCTGCCGGCGCCATGTTGATGCCGCACGCTCACCGTTTCGGGCAGCACTGCTGATGTATACGAGCAAGTATCTCATTCTGGTGATTCTACTGCTGGCGGCGGTCACGCTTGCCGTTCACGGCCATGCGCTGAAGGACGGATTGTTTCTCGACGACCATTGGCACGTGCTGCGTCTGGCGGAAAGCGACTGGTCCCGCTCGGCGTTCTTCGATTCCACCACTATCCAACCGGACCGCTTCATGCACATGTGGTGGCAGGAGAAGCCTGTTTCCTGGTGGTACATCCGACCGTTCGCGATCCTGGTGGCCAAGACCGTATACCACCTGTCGGGCGGGAGCGTCAAGGCGCTGCATGTGCTGAGCCTGCTGCTGCATCTGGCCAACGCGTTCATGGTGCAGCATCTGGTCCTGCGGATGACGCGGCGGCGGTTCTGGGCGGTGGTGGGCGCGCTGCTGTTTCTGGTGTATTCGCACAGCGTGTATGCGGTGGCCTGGCTGGCGTCGCAGAATGCGCTGCTGGCGACCACGCTGATGCTGGCGTCGTTGATTGCGTACATTCGGGCGAGTGGGCTGGACATATACGCGGGGCCTCGCAAAGGGGAGTGGGAGGAAGAGGAATCGCGGGAAGGGATTACCGCGGAAGACAGGTGCGGGAAGGGATTCCCGCACCAGCGAGACCCAGGTTCCCCGCACCAGAGAGAGCAGCAACTCAAATGGGGGTGGTTGGTCGTTGCGATGCTGTTGTGGGTCGCGGCGATGCTTTCGCGAGAGAGTTCGGTGGTGCTGCCGTTCTTCTTCGTGGCCTTCGACCTTTCTTTTGGCGGATGGCGACACGTGCGGCGACGCCTGGGTGTCTATGTAGTCGCCGGGGCGATGGCGGTGGCGTTTTTTGCATGGCGGGTGGTATTCTTCCACCATCCGATTCCTGACTTTTATTTTCAAAAGCCTGGGCGGCCGGGCTATGTGCTGTGGTGGATGGCGAAGTTGCTGCACTACATGACGGCCACGATCTGGCTGTCGCCCATTACGGTCGGGCCGACTGTGCGGATGAATCTGTGGTCGGTAGTGACGGGCGTTTGCATCGTCATGCTGGTGTTCGACGCG
>JBJKSL010000533.1:0-9235 GCA_046704145.1 Phycisphaerae bacterium | reverse complement strand
ATCTGGCGCAAGGTGGACTACACCTACACCGCCGCCACCGACGCGCCTGAAGCAGCCACTATGACCACCCCGGTGGCCGACAGCACGCTTGACTCTACCATCACCACCTTTACGTGGGCTGAAGGCCTGGGCGTAAGCGAATACATGCTGCAGATCGGCACCACCCCAGGCGGTTCCAACATCTGCAAGAAATCACTGGGCAAGAAGCGAACTGCCACCATTTCGAACATTCCCCCCACCGGTGGCACGCTGTACGTCAAACTGTGGTCCAAGTGCGGGGCCACTTGGCAGGCCAACAGCTATCAGTACACCACACCGAATGCCAGCAAGGCTGCGGCCGAGATGACCAGCCCGGAGCCAGGCACCACCTTCGATTCGAACAGCGTGGCCTTCTCCTGGTCCGATGGTGTGGGTGTGACCCAATACAGGTTGGACATCAGCACGGTGGTTGGCAAGGGCAACATCTACAACAAGAATCTCGGCCTCAATCGCTCGGTCACTGTCTACGGCCTGCCGCTCGATGGCAAGACGCTCTACGTGCGACTGTGGTCGCTGATTAACGGCAAATGGCAGAAGCACAACTACACCTACACTGCGGTGACCGACACTGCTGAGACCGCCGAGATGATCAGTCCCCAGCCGTCCAGCACTCTTACCTCTTCGATGGCCACCTTTGAATGGTCCACCGGCACCGGCGCAAGCCAATACTGGCTGCGCATAGGCAAGAGCTCCGGCGGGACGGAGTACTACAACAAGTCGCAAGGCCTGAATACCTCTGTGACCATCCTCAATCTGCCGCGGAACAGATCCAAGCTCTACGTGCGGCTGTCCACCAACATTCGCGGCGTGTGGAAACACAAGTTCTACACGTACACTGCCGCGGCCCCGGATGCCGCCCACCCGTTCAATGAATGACGGGGATGCGCCGTCGGACGGACGGCTCGCATGGTCGGCGGTCATCGCGAAACCATAAGATCTTTCGCGATGACCACCACTCTCGGCCCCGAAAACCTGGACGATGCTGTCGGTGGGCACGTACGGCGTGACTACGCGTCCATCCACGCGGATCAGACCGTACAAGAAGCCATGGCGTCTCTGCGCGGCCAGGTCGCCGCCCAGAAGATTGTCTATTTTTACGTGGTTGACGCTGAGGACCGCTTGGTGGGTGTGATGCCTACCCGGCGATTCCTGATGAGCGAGCCCGACAAGAAGATCTCGTCCATCATGGACGACCGCGTGATCTCCATCCCCGCCGACGCCACCGTGCTGACGGCGTGCGAGTTCTTCATCCTGCATCGCCTGCTGGCCTTCCCCGTTGTCGACGAGCAGCAGCGTATCCTCGGCCTGGTAGACATCAACATGTTCACGGGCGAGATCATGGGCCTGGCGGAGATGCGCACTGCCGAGAGCGCCTTCCAGATCATCGGTGTGCACGTGGCCCTCGGCCGCAAGGCCCCGTTCTGGATCAGCTTCAAGGACCGCTTCCCCTGGCTGCTCTGCAACATCGGCGGGGGCATCGTGTGAGCCGTGCTGGCCGGATTCTATCAGCAGTTACTCGAGCAGATCATTCTGCTGGCCATGTTCATTCCCGTGGTGCTGGCTGTCTCCGAGAGCGTCAGCATGCAATCCATGACTCTGACCCTGCAGGCTCTCCAGCAGGAGCGCATCAACTGGCGGCTGATCCGCCTGAGTCTGCGGCAGGAGACGTTGACCGCGCTTCTGCTCGGCCTCGGCAGCGGCATCATCATCATGTCCGTGGCCCTGCTGTGGCGGCAACAACGGGTGGCCGCCATGGCCGTCGGCCTCAGCATCCTGCTAGCCATCGTCATTGCCTGCCTTCTGGGGGTCATACTTCCGACCCTCCTGAGGTTGTACCGCGACCCCAAGATTGCCGCCGGCCCGGTAGTCCTGGCCACCTCGGACATTGTGACCCTGCTGATCTACTTCAACGTCGCCCGGGCGATGCTGCTGGTGTGATTACCTGATCCCATTCGATCATCACAGCGGAAAGCGGCGCTACGTTGAGGTCGATGCGTCCCTCGTGAACTGTGGCCGGCGTGCCTTGTGTGGCGGCGGGGGAATGGTAGATCTCAACGTGCGCGAATTGGTTGTCGTCTAGGCGCACCGCGAATGACTGCGGGGTCGTCAGGTAGTTGGCCACGATCTGGGCTTGTTTGCCTTCGGGGCTGGTCCAGCGGCTGGTCATCAGCGAGGGCCAATGCAGCACGCCGCCTTGGCGACAGACCATGGGGATGTCGCGGACGCCTTCGAGGGGGAGCGGCTTGCCCATGCGGCCGAGGTGGAGGAAGGGCTTGGCTGCTCCTCGTCGCCAGGCGTTCAGGTTGCGGATCAATGTTGCCGCCCGGGTTTGGTCGGGAGAGGGAACGGACCAGTCGGTGCCCCAGTCCCAGTGCATCTGGCAGCCGCCCTTGAGCGTCACGGTGAGCATGTCGCCGGCAATGAAGCCGTAGGTCAAACGCTGAAAGAAGCTGTCGGGAGACTTTTCGGCGTCGATGACCTGCATGGTGCCGTTTTGATTGCCCATGAAGTTGTTGACGTATTCGTGGTAGACGTAGGCGTAGGCGGGGACGGGCGTGCCCACCATGAGGTTGATGTTGAAGCGGGCATCGTTGAAGAGCAGGTTGGCCAGGTAGGGCTCGGCTGCGGCGGCTTCGCATCCGATGACGATTTGCCTTTTGCTGTCGCGGGCGGCCTGTAGAGCCTCGCGCTGCACATCCCCCATGGCGTCCTTCATCCATGGCCCGGGTGCGGGCGGATGGCCGTGGTTCTTCGCGTAGCAGAAGTAGCTCGTGCCGCCAAGGTCCTGGTCGAAGAGTTGGATGTAGTCGGCGCCGCCTTTGGCCATCGAGGCCACTTCGCCTGCCACCGTCTTGCCGACGAAGGCGTTGGCGGGGCACATATCATAGCTCCATCGTTGTGCATTCGGCCCGCTGCAGATTGGTGACCACGGAACCTCGCCGTTGGGAGCAGTGACCATAATGTCCTCGAGGTGCTCGCTCTTGAACTGGGCCTCGCGGTTGTAGTCCCACAGGTTGCTCTTTTGGGTCCAGGCGATACCGCTGCAGTACAGGCCGAGCAGGTTGCCGCCGGTGTGCAGTTTGTCGCCGAATGCGGGGAAGTCGGCGAGATCGCCGAAGGGCGGCCAGACGTAGGGCGGTGCCCATGGCGCGGAGCCCTCCCAGTGCATGAGAAGAGCCATCACGCGGCTGTCGAATACCTTGGCGAGGCGGTCGAGGCAGGGCAGGGCCTTGGTGTAGGGGTAGTACTCGTTGGGGCTCATGTCGCCGAGATCGCGTACGCCGCGCACCGGATAGGTTACGACCACGGGCGAGTCGTGAATCCATTCGGGCAGTTGCCCGTTGTCGGCCAGTTTCGGCGGCAGCGGCATGGCTGAATGGGTGACCCATTTGCGGTAGATTTCAGCTGCGTCATGCCAGTCGCCGTTGAAGACGCCCAGCACCATGTTGTATGGCAGCGTGACCTTGCCGCGTTTGATCGCACCTGGATTGACGCGATATTCCAGGGCGATGCCGCCGTCGCGCTGGTGGAACTCGATGCCTTTGGGATAGCCGCTGGCGTCGTGTGCGGCCATGTACAGGCCGCCGGTCTTGCCGTAATAGGCCATGAACTGCATCTGGCAGGGGCCTGGATAGAAGCCCTCCCAGCCGCGGTTGGGGAACTCGATGGGATGGGAGCGAACCCAGCCCTTTTCCCGGTAGGTGACATCGTCGACGACCACGCCTTCCATGGCCGGCCAGAACAGTTGGCTGTCACCGCCGGTGGCGGTCAGATCGTCGGGCACGGTGACGGCTGGGAATTCGATCCAGTCGAGGTACTGGTCGAGGTCGTGCTCGACGGAGAGATTCCAGTAGCTGAAGGGCTGGTCCTTCGGGCAAGTCACGATGACGGTGACGTCGACCGGCTTGCCGGCGAGAGAGCGGAACTGGATGCGTAGCGTAGAGGCGTCGGCGTGGGTCTGCTTGGATGTGGAGACGCTGGCGGCGTCCAGTGACGAGAGCTCCAGCGGCTCGCCTGCGTCATTGCGAAAGCGCAACCGTACCAGCGGTTGTTTGGCGTTGCTGGGGTGGAGGAACTCACGCTTTGTGTTGCGGAAGGATACGAGCGAGCCTGTGGCTTCATCGAGTTTCACGCTGTAGAAGCGGTTGCTGAGTGCAGAGGCGGGGGCTTGGTTCGCGTTGCCAACGTCGCCGAACAGTGGACTCGTCAGCAATGCGAGCGATAGAGCCAGGACTGGGCGTGAACAACAGATTCGCATATCTCCACCTTTCGGCTCGCGGGGCTGCGGTCAATCCACCAGGATGCGTTCGATCTCTTCCAGGGTCTTGCCCTTCGTTTCAGGCAGTCGTGCCAGTATGAACACGAAACCGACCGCGCAGACGGCCGCGTACATCCAGAAGGTGCCGGCCATGCCGAGCTTTTCGTTCAGCAGCGGGAACGTGTAGGTCAGTATGAAGCAAGCGACCCACAACGCGGAGACAGAGACAGACATGGCGGCTCCGCGAATGCGGTTGGGAAAGATCTCGGCGATGACCAC
This sequence comes from Phycisphaerae bacterium, assembly GCA_046704145.1. GTDB lineage: Bacteria > Planctomycetota > Phycisphaerae > UBA1845 > PWPN01 > JACQVT01. The sequence continues at coordinate 4,659 of JBJKSL010000533.1, read as the reverse complement.
CCAGGTGATCGGGGCTAGCGAGCAGCCATAGCAGCCGATGGACAGCAGGACGAGCGTACGCACGGGCAGGGCGTGGCCGGCGGCAGTGAAGCTGATGCCCATAAGGGTGAAGATCGCAGCCAGACCAGCGGCGCCGAACAACATGAGCAGGGGTCGGCCAATACGGTCGACCGCGTAGATGGCAATGAGGGTGGTGAGGAGGTTTACGGCTCCGATGATGGCGATGTTGAAGAGGATGGCGGAAATGTTGTAGCCCGCCTGGCGGAAGATGTCGTGAGCGTAGTAGAAGATCACGTTAATGCCGCACCACTGCTGGAAGACGGCAACGGCGACGCCCAGAATGAGTATGCGCAGCATCTTGGGTTCAAGCAGTTGTCCGAAGTTGACCTTCTTGTTCTCGTTGACGAGGGTTTGCTCGATGTCGCCGACGGCTGCGTCCGCATAAGCGGGACCGCCGATGCGGGCGAGGATGTCGCGTGCGCGAGCGAGGTTGCCGTTCTTGGCCAGCCAGCGCGGACTTTCTGGCACGAAGAACATGCCTGCGAAGAACAGCAGCGATGGAATGGCGGTGACGCCGAACATCCATCGCCAGGCGTATTGGCCGTACCAGGAGTTTAGGATGAACTCCGGGCTGGCGCCGTCGGGGGCACGTCGGGCGATCAGGTAGTTGACTATCTGGGCGGCGAGGATACCGATGACGATGGTCAACTGGTTGATGGAGACCAGTCGGCCGCGGATGGAGGCGGGAGCAACCTCGGCGATGTACATGGGCGAGAGGTTGGAGGCCAAGCCTATGGCCGTGCCGCCTAGCAGTCGCCAGATGGTGAATACGTTGAAGGTGTTGGCCATGCCGGTGCCGATGGAGGAGATCAGGAAGACGGCGGCGGCCAGGATGAGCAGGTTCTTGCGGCCGAAACGGTCGCTGAGACCGCCGGAGATTATTGCGCCGACCAGGCAGCCGACGAGGGCGCTGCTGGTGGCCCAGCCGATCTGCATGGGGGTAGTCAGGTGGAAGTAGGTCTCGTAGAAGACCTTGGCGCCACCGATGACGATCCAGTCGTAGCCAAAGAGCAGGCCGCCCATGGCTGCGACGAGGCAGATGGACCATATGTAGGCGGAGTTGTAGGTGTCGGGGTGCGGGCCGCGGATCCCGGGCTGCGAGGTCTCGGTCAGAATAGGTTGGGACATGAAGTTGCCTCTTTCGTGTCAAGGCGCGGTTTTGGCCGCGCGATTTTCACAGGATGGTAACGGATTGTGGCGAAGCCGCAAGCGGCAGTTGCTGTCGGCGGAGACCAGGGGTAATGTGTGGGAGGTTCGAGGAGAAAGGCCCGTAGGATGCCGACATCACCGGCGTTGCACGTGTTTCGTCTGCGACCAGTGCTTGGCCCCGGAGGGGCCGCAGAGGGTAGCCACGGCGGTTGTGCAGCGGCGTCCAGTCCAGCGTGAGTTTGACGGCCTTCTGGGCCGCGCCAGTTTGGTTGTGCATCGGACCACACACGCGAGCCGCTGTGCTTGGCCCCGGAGGGGCTACAGAGAGTAGCCACGGGCGGAAGCCCGTGGTTGTGGTGTCGCTCGCCTCAAACCAATTGCCGCCCCGGAGGGGGCGGAGGAGATGCGACCGCAATGCCAGGAACCTACAGCAAGCTCCTGTACCACATTGTGTTTAGCACCAAACGCCGTGCTAATCTCATTGCGGAGAATCTACAGCCTCGTCTGCACGAGTACCTTGGCGGCATTATTCGGAATGCGAAAGGGGTGGCCCTGCAGACTCGCGGCACTGCAAATCACGTTCATGTGCTTCTGAGTTGGCGAACAGATGAGTCCCTTGCGACGCTCCTGCGCGATCTGAAGAGCCGCTCGTCACTGTGGGTGCATCAGACCTTCCCCACGATGCAGTCTTTCCAGTGGCAGGAAGGCTACGGAGCATTCACAGTCAGCCAGTCACAATCCCAGACGGTAGCTGAATACATTCTGGGGCAGGCCCGTCATCATCGCGTGAGACCGTTCGAAGAGGAGTTCGTGGCTTTGCTGAAGGCGCATTCAATCGAGTTTGATGAAAGGTACCTCTGGGATTGAGCAAAGCCTTCTTCCGCCCCTGCCGGGGCGGGTTGGGGTTGAACGGTTTTTTGTCCACGGGCTCCGCTCTGCTACGCCCGTGGCTACTATCTGCGGCCCCTCCGGGGCCAGTTTATGCGTCACGTTGTGGCTCTGAGCGTGCGCTTTCAGTTACTGTGAAGACGGGGCGCACACGATGCGCCTCGCCCAAGAAGAGGTTGTGTGATGCGGATTGATGCGGTTGAGTTGTATCACGTGAGGATGCCGCTGCTGTCTCCGTTCACGACGGCGTATGGCAGTGACGATGTGATCGAGTCCATCTTCGTCAAGATGATCTCGGGGGATGTGTGCGGCTGGGGGGAGGCACAGGCGTTTGCGGCCCCGACGTACTGCCCGGAGTTCGCTCAAGGCGTGCTGTTGATGATGCGGAAGTACCTGGCTCCGGCCGTCGTGGGCAAGGAGATCGGGTCAGGCGACGAGTTGCAACTGGCGTGGGCGTGCTTCAAGGGAAATCACTTCGCCAAGGGCGGTATGGATATGGCGTGGTGGGACCTGTATGCGCGTACCCGGGGCGAACCGTTGTGGAAGGTGCTCGGCGGCAAGGGGCCGGTGGTGGACGTGGGGGCGGATTTCGGGGTGATGGATAGTCTGGATGCGCTGCTGGCGAAGATCGACGGAGCGGTGCAGGCGGGCTTCAAGCGGGTTAAGCTGAAGTATGCGCCGGGATGGGATCTGCCCATGGTGGCGGCGGTGCGACAGGCGTTTCCGAAGATGACGTTTCATATCGACTGCAACAGTGCGTATCGGCTGAGCGACCTGGAGATGTTCCGCAAGCTGGATGAGTACGGCTTGGCCATGATCGAGCAGCCTTTGATGCACGACGATCTGGTCGATCATGCCAAGCTGGCCAAGGCGATTCGTACGCCAATCTGTCTGGATGAGAGCATCACCTCGCTGGATCGGGCCCGCAAGGCGATTGAGATCGGGGCGTGCAGGTGGGTGAACATCAAGCCGGTTCGCGTGGGCGGATTGACGGTCGCATTGAAAATCAACGAGCACTGCAGACAGGCGGGCGTGCCCTGCTGGGTTGGCGGTATGCTGGAGTCGGCAGTGGGGGCGTCGCACTGCCTGGCCATGGCCACGCTGCCGAATATGGGATATCCGAGCGACATTTTCCCAAGCAGCAGGTTTTATGCGCGGGATCTTGGTCGGCCGGAGATGCAACTGTCCGGGCCGGCCCAGGTGACGGCGTCGAATGCACCGGGTTGCGGCACGGAGCCCGATCCGGAGCAGTTGGAGAGAATGACGGTGGAGAGAATGAGAATTCAATGACGAATTTCCAAGTGCGAATGACGACAACCTGGAGGTATGCGTATATGTCAGGCATCGCTGGTACGGGAATCCTTTCCCGTACCTCTTACCGCGGGAATCCGTTCCCGCGAGCATGAAGCTCAGCAGTTCCTTATCGCGGGAAAAGATTCCCGTAAGAGTGGGTGCGGGAAGGGATTCCCGCACCAGCAGCGAAGGGATGTGCCCACCAGTAGGATTCGAGCATTGAATGTTTCAAGGGACTCTATTATGTCATCAATTGGCCTGAATACATTGGATCTGGACACGCCGGCGTTGCTGATCGACCGCGCGGCGATGGAGCGAAACCTGCGCAAGATGGCGGCGTTCTTCGCCGGACGAAAGGCGCAGCTGCGGCCGCACTTCAAGAACCACAAGTGCTCGCAGTTGGCCAAGGCCCAGATGGCGGCGGGGTCGATTGTGGGGATGACCTGTGCCAAGCTGGGCGAGGCCGAGGTTCTGGTGGACGCGGGGATCGACGATGTGCTGATCGCCAACCAGGTGGTCGGTGCAACTAAAGTGGCACAGTTGGCCAATCTCGCCAAGCGGGCCAGGATACGTGTTGCAGTCGATGAGATCGGCCAGGCTGAAGCAATCGGCAGGGCGGCTGCGGAGGCCGGGTCAACGGTGGGGCTGCTGGTCGAAGTTGATATCGGCATGGGGCGATGTGGGGTGATGCCGGGGGAAGCTGCTCTGGCTTTGACGAAAAAAATCGCGGCAATCCCCGGCGTACGGTTTGATGGCCTGCAAGCCTACGAAGGGCACATCGTGTATGAGAAGAATCGGGCCGAACGCGACCGGGTCGTACGAAGTTCGATGGCCTTGGCGGTGCAGACGCGGCTGTTGATCGAGCAGGCGGGCTTTTTCCCGTGCATCATCAGCGGCGGGTCGAGCTCGACGTATGCGGTGACCGGCACGATCGACGGCGTGGACGAGGTCCAGGCCGGCACGTATGCGACCATGGACTGGGTGTATCACGAATTGGCCGGCGAGTGGGAAATCGCCATGTCTGTGCTGTCGCGGGTGATCAGTCGGCCGACAGCGGAGCGCGCAGTGCTGGATGTGGGTCTCAAAGGCCTTGGACATGAATTCGGGCCGCCAAAGGCGAAGGGGTACTTGGATTCAGCTATGTCGTTCATCCTGTCGGAGGAACACTGCACGGGGATTGGCGTGCCGAAGGACTGGAAGGTGGGTTCGCTCGTGGAGTTGATCCCCAGTCACGCGTGCACGACGTGCAATCTGTACAGGAAGATGTAC
>JBJKSL010000532.1:0-4210 GCA_046704145.1 Phycisphaerae bacterium | reverse complement strand
TAATGGGCGAAGCCTGCGCCGGTCGCTTGCCGCCCGACCACACTGCTGGACACCACACGTGCACCTCGCGAACCGCGCCCACCGCACCCGTTTGTATCAGTTCCACCACGCGATGGTAGTTGGCGGTCGCATGTATTTGCGTGCCCATTTGTGTGACGGCCTTCATCTTCCGCGCCGTCTGCATCACTTGGCGGCACTCCCAGACATTGTGCGTGAGCGGCTTTTCGCAGTAGACGTGCTTGCCGGCTTTGAGTGCGGCCATGGTAGCCACCGCGTGCGTGTGATCCGGCGTGGCCACCAGCACGGCGTCGATGTCTCGGCCCGACTTGTCCAGCATCTCCCGAAAATCCAGATAATAGGCTGCATTCGGGCACTGCTTGAGCGTATCGGCAACCAGATTCTCGTCGACATCGCACAGGGCGACGATGGCCTCACCCGTGCCCTTTAGCTGATCGAGATTCCAGTGCCCCTGCGTGTGGGCTCCGCAACCGATAACGGCCAAGCCGAGCTTCTCGTTGGCCGAGTGCTTACTGCTGCCCCACACTCGGCGGCCAGTCCACAGGCCTGCTGCAGCAAGGGAAGATGCTTTCAAAAAACTGCGTCGTGTACTGCGAGACATCAAGATCACACTCCTTATCTTCTGTCTACTGTCTACTGTCTACTGTCTACGGTCTCCTGCATTCTCAATGCATTTCCGTTTCGCAAGTGCCGATGCCCGGCCGGTAGTAGTTGAACTGCACGTTCGGGTGATCCGCCAGCAGCGACATGGGCACGGACGAATCGGCGATGCCCTTTGAGATCATGAACGCCGTCAAGCGGATGCCGAAGGCGTTATCATGCCAGCCCGGATGCCAGATGGACACGCGGCCGGCCTTCCACGTTTCTACCGGACCGACGGAGATGGCCTTGTCCGGCACGAGCGGTATGTTCCCGCCGCCGCTGGTGCGTGCGTTCTGCACGAGGGTCAACGGATGCAGATCGACCACACGCGTAGTCAGCTTGCGGTACTCAGCCGGCGGAGGCGGCTCGTCGATCCACTGGCCCTCGCGTCTGGGCGGATCGTTGAACGCCCAGTGCTTGATCTCTCCCTGCCCGCCCTGCATGATCGCACAACGGGCAAGTTCATAGCTCTGGCGATACTCCGTGGGGTCGGCCGCCGGAAAGTGCAGGTTGGCCTCGGGCATGCGCAGGTCCGGGCGGATGCGATTGAAGCACATCTCCTTGTCCGTGCGGGCGAATGAAAGCGGGTGGCTCTCCGGCGCCTCCTTGCCGTCAAGGTACCACTCGTCCATGCCCCAGAAATGGGCGTGCCTGAGGTCCATCTCCAACGCGTTGACCAAGCGTGCGACCAGCGGCAACTGCTCGGTCGGGCCGATCGGGCCGCAGATGCCCACCGGCTCGTCCGGCGTGGCCTGCCGCCAGGCCTCGATGTACTCCAGGGCCTCAGCCAGCCAAAAGTCCTCCAGCACGTCGTACATCACCACGCGGAACCCGTCGCGGGAGAGGTTCTCGAGGTCCTTGGCCGTCAGCCGCGCGACCTCCTCCAAAAGCTCTCTCGGCAGCGTAGTGTAATCCCACCATCCCGGCGCGATCTTGCTCAAAGGTCTGGCCATGAGTGTCCTCCCGTCAGGAAAGTCGCGGCAACCCCGTGGCGGACAGGATATTACAGACGCGGGCGGTTGACAATGGGAGGCGAGTACGCGAGCGCTGGCGCGGGCGAGTTTGGCTTCGTCTTGCAGTTTTACCTTCTGGTGCGTTTGGCGTCGTTCCGCAGGCGCGTCATGCCTGCCAGCCAGTCTTCAGATGGAAGAGAACGGCTACATCTGAAGAACGCGCGCGCGGCTCCGGGGAGACGGCCTTGTCACCGCGCTGCATCGAGCATTTTTTCCTCAGCCGACCGGCATGCGGCAGGTCTTCTGCAGAAAGGCGATGTTCTTAACGGTGTCTTGGAGGACGCCGCCACCGTCTTTGTGGTCGGTCTCGAACACGTACCAGCCGTCGTAGCCGATGTCGTTGAGCTCCTTGAAAGCGGCTCGCCAGTCGACGAAGCCGGCGGTGTCTTCCAGCAGGTGCGGACCGTTCTTGACGTGCACCTGGCAGATGCGATCCTTGCCCAGCAGCTTGATGCCGGGGATGGCGTCGGCCGGGTGTCCGAACAGGACCATGTTGCAGGGGTCGTAATAGACCTTGACCGCCGGGTGCCCCACCAGGTCCACGAGCTTTTTGTTCTCGGCCGGGCTCAGCGAGTTCTCCAGCCCGAGGATCACGCCGGCGTCGGCGGCCTTGGGGGCCAGCTTCTGCAACAACTGCACCACGGGGCCGAAGGACGATTCCTCGGCCATGTCGGGAGCGCCTTTCTTGAAGAAGGCAATCAAAACCACACTGGAGCCCAGCATCTCGGCTGCCTGAATGGACTGAAGCAGATTGGGTTCCGCGGCAGCAGGCTTCAGGATAGAGATGCCCTTGTCCCACACGCCGGGCAGCGAAGGGACGATCATGCCCCAGTGGCTGGCCTCTCGCTTGTAACGGCGGACAGCATCCAAGTCGCGCAGGTTGGGCTTGCCGCTGGCGACCTGCAGTTCCACGCCGATCACGCCGGGCATCTGTCGGGCCAGCTTGAAGACGTCGAAGTTGCCGACCATCTTCATGCTGGCTGCCCGGTGGCCGATCTTCAGCGGGACGGGCACTTCGGGGGTTGCGGCAATTGGATTGGCGGCGCAGAGCGCGGGGATGAACCCCGCGGCTCGCGCCGCATTGGCGCCACCGAGTTGCAACGCGGGGACAAGCCCCGCGGCTCGCACTACGTGCTTGGCGAACTGGCGTCGGGAGATAGCATTCTTGGAAGACGACGCTGACATAATTACAGCACCTCAGAGGCCTTAATGTGACGTCCTTCGGCTTGCGACTGCATGGCGCCGCACGCAATCACGATTGCGGGCATATGATCGCGGGCCGAGGGGAACGGCGGCTTCTTACCCTGGGCGGCATCATAGAAGTGCCGGTACTGCAGGGTCGTCGGATCGGTCTTGGACGAGGACAACTCGATGTTTTCTGTCGAGGGCTTCACCTTGCTCTTCTTGAAGGGCCGCCAGTAGGCACTCTTGCGAAGGGTGGCCGAAGAGCCGCCGCGCGAGCCCAGTTCCAGTGTGCCTTCCTCGCCGAAGAGGATGTTCGGGCCGGGCCCGCCGCAGGAATACAGATTGCCGCCGTAGGTCATCACCGCACCGTTGGCGTAGCGCACCACGATACCGGCATGATCCCAGGAGTCTCGTTTTTCAAGCTTCTTGTTGTGCGTGCCGCCGAGCGCGGTGACTTCCACCGGCTCGCTGCCGATGAACCAGTTGAATACGTCGATCACGTGGATGCCCATTTCGGAAACCACGGAGCCGCCCGCTGCCTGCTTCATTCGCCAGTTCTTGCGTGTGTCCTCCGCCGGGTCGGCGTAGAGCTTGATCCAGTCCGAACGGAAGGTCTGTGCCCAGCCGTAGAGCACGTTGCCAATCAGGCCGTCCTGCAGCTTCCTGGCCAGGGCCGCGTAGCTGGGCGAATGACGGCTCTGTGTGCCGACCTGCACGATGTGCTGGGTCTTATCGGAGGCTTCGATGATGGCCTTTGTATCCGCGAGCTTCATGGTCAGCGGCTTTTCGCAGAGCACGTGCTTTCCGGCCTGCAGGCAGGCAATCGTCCCCATGCGGTGAAGCGTATTTGGCAGCACGATGGAAACGGTGTGAATGTCCGCCTCCTTGAGCATCTTCTCGTAATCCGTAAAGCACTCGGGCTTGCCGGACTTGACCATCTTCTTCTTTTCCTCGAGCTTTTCCGGAAGGATGTCGCATAGGGCCACCACTTCCATGATGTCGGAGCAGGCGTTGACGGCCTGAATGTGAGCAGCGCTGCGGTTACCGCAGCCAAAGATGCCAACTCGCAGTTTCTCGCCCGGTTTGAGTTGTACGGCTTGGATGCCTGCCTGCGAAGCCGCCAGGCTCTTGGAAAGACCACCGGCCAGGCCGAGGCCGGCTGAGGCCATTACGCTCTTGGCCAGAAACGAACGACGGGTTGATTCGTTATGCGGCATTCAAAGCTCCTTGATTTCACATTTGAAATTTGAAAATCGACAAGTGGGAAGAAGGCAAGGTACTGCTCACGAGTGCGATTATCCTCTTCACCAGCGATCAATTCCTGATGCTCAATTCTTCTCTGACGTTTGTTC
>JBJKSL010000531.1:0-3533 GCA_046704145.1 Phycisphaerae bacterium | reverse complement strand
ATCCGTCGGACCAGCATCACTGCCAACCGGGCCGTGGACAGCAACGATCCCGGCTACGGTGGCGGTGCGTCGATCGGCGGACCGTTGGACATGACTGACTGCACGATCGCGGACAACTTTGCCGGCTCAGGCAACGCTATCCCACCCGGAATTGGCGGCATTTCCGCCGGCGGCTCGATTCGACGTTGCAGTATCTTGCGTAACTCCGGCGGTGGTGGGGTCAGTGCGACAACCATCTCAAACTGCGTTATCTCCGGCAACTGGACAACTGATGAGGGCAATCGCACCGGCGGAGGCGTGGTACACGCACACCTTCTGGAAAATTGCCTGATCGTCGGCAACACCGCACCCGCCGGCGGAGGGGGCGTGGCCAACGCAACCGAGGTCCGAAACTGCACAATCGTGAACAACCTCGGCTACGTTTCCAGAAACGGCAGCGGTCTGTATAACTGCGGCAAGGTCACTGATTGCATCATCTGGGGCAACACGCACGAACAATACTATCCGTACTCGGGGCAGATTTACGGCACGACGGATATTACATACAGTTGCATCGAGAACTGGATGGACGGCGGGACGGGGAACATCTCCTCCGATCCCCGATTCTTGCCCGGGGGTTCCGGGACGGGGGTCGAATCAGAATATCATCTCAGTTCGTGCTCGCCGTGTGTGGATGCCGGCGATCCGGACGGCGACTATACCGGCCAGACCGATTTCGACGGCGATGCTCGGGTCATGTCCTCGCGCGTCGACATCGGTGCCGATGAATTCAATCCGTCGAACTGGCCCGATGTACCCGCAGTGCCCATAAATGCAACTGCGGTGCCGTCGCATGTGTGTCCTGGTGAGTGCGCGATCCTGTCCGCCCAAGTATGCGATGGTGGTGATACGCTGGAGTGGTATGTGGGCTCACCAGAAGGTCAACCAGTCCCCGGCGGCTCAAGCCCGCAGGTCTGCCCTGAGGCAACCACCACCTATTACGTGCGGGCTCGAAACAACACCTCCGGCATATCCAGCGATTTTGTTTCGACCACCCTTGTCGTAAGCACGCCCGGCCTCTGGCAACCCGCAACCGCCGCGTTCGACAGCCACATCAGCGCAGTGACCCAATACGCTGGAGAACTCATCATCGGAGGCTGGTTCAATCAGGTCGGCAACGTGCGTGCCCCCGGCATCGCCGCCTGGAACGGGCATGCCTGGCGCGCTTTGGCCAGCGACATGTACCCGTCAGTGTATGTACTGGCCGTCTACAATGACGAACTTATTGTCGGCGGATGTATTGGCGACGCTGGCGGCGTCCGCACCGGTCCGCTGGCTGCCTGGAATGGATCGTCTTGGAGCGCAGTGGGCAACAGCACTGGCCTAGGTCCGTGTATCACGAGTCTTGCGGTCTACCGTGGACACTTGGTTGCTGCAGGTGGAGTATCAATAGTGAGGGTACTGCATCAACTCGAGGACCAGACTTGGCGACCACTGTTCACCTCCATGGATGGGGGCAGGGCCTACGCACTTGCGGAGTATTCAGACCAACTCATTGCAGCTGGCACTTTCACGAGCATAGACGGCATACCTGGCTGCATCGCAGGATGGAATGGTACGCAATGGCAGCCGCTCGGAACCGGCCTGAACGGTAGCGTGTCTCAACTGGCGGTAGTGGACGGGAAACTGATTGCCCGCGGAGGTTTCACTGTTGCCGGCGATGTTGCAGCTAATGGGATCGCCGCGTGGGACGGTACTTCTTGGCACGCACTCGGCAGCGAACTGACCGTTCGGGCGATGGGGGCTTACAACGACGAGTTGATCGTGGTCGCCACCAATCTGGCCGGCGAGTTGGTTACTGCACGCTGGACAGGGGAAGCATGGGACGTAATCGGCCCTGGGCCGCAACCGGTCCCGTCATTTCTGCAGCAAGTCGGCGATGAACTCTATTCGAATCCCGCTTATGCCGACAGCGATTCCGGCTTCACATTGCAGAGTTGGGGCTGCTGGCCCATGCGGTTAGTAGGCGACCTGGACGAGGACAGCCGAGTCGACCAAGTCGATCTGCAACTGCTGCAGGCGTGCGGCCTCGGTCCGCAGATCGCCTACGACCCTGCTCACCTGCCGGCAGGCTGCTCGGTTTCGGGCGATGCAGGCGGACACATCGCAGCGGATGTGGACGGTGATGGCGACGTCGATTCGGTCGACTTCGCACAACTACAGCGTTGCGTGGGTAGTGGCGGTGAGGCGAGCAATCCAGGATGCACGAGAACCGTGTTCCACTAACCTCTTTCGGAAGCCGTGGAAATTCCACCGCAAGCAATTCTTTTCCTCCCCTGTCGGGGAGGAAAAGAAAAAACGATTGCACACGACCTATCCACGGACTCCGCTATGGGCTTCGCCCATCGCTTCATCCGTGGCTACTTTCGGCGGCCCCGCCGGGGCCGAAAAGACGCACTCAAGAACGCTAAACACGTACCCGGCAGGATGTCGGCCACGGCGAGATCTCGCTTCAGCGGACCGGTGCCACACAAGACAAAGGGTTGCCTTGTCGGGGGCGCGGCCGGAAAACTATTGAACCGCGACCTTCTGGCCGGTGATGGCGCTCTGCTTTTCGGCGAGGGCGATCATGACGGCGTCGCGGCTTTGTTTGGGGGTGCTGACGGTGACGGCTTCGTTCCTGGCTACGCAGTTGAGGAAGTAATCGATCTCGTTGAAGTAGCCGTCGTTGGGGCCGACTTCGGGCACTTCGCCTTCGGGTTGGCCGGTGTGGAAGACGGTCATGGGCTTGCCGGAGGCGGTGTCCCAGACGATGGCGGCCTTCTCGAAGAGGAACGTGAAGCCCATGTTGAAGCCGAAGCCGTCGGGCATGTCCCAGAAGCCTTCGGCCTGGACGACGGGGCCGTTTGCGTAGTGCCACAAAGAGTGCACTCTGTCATAGGCCTGGGTGCCGGTGCGGGTGCAGGCCTGGGCGGTGACGGCAGCAGGCTTGCCGAGCAGGGACAGCAGGTAATCTACGTCGTGCACGTGCAGGTCGAGAATGGCTCCTCCGGAAAGTGCGGGGTCGTGCAGCCAATTGTTCACTGAGTAGTTGGGCGTGCTGGCCTGTCGTCGCAGGTTGACGGACTTGAGGGCACCGAAGCACTGGTCCTCGATACAGCGTTTGACGAACACGCACTCCGGCCAAAAGCGGATGCACTGGGCGATCATGAACTTGCCTGGAGCGTTGGCCGCAACCTTGAGGACCTTGTCGCAATCCTCGACGCTCAGGGCCATGGGCTTTTCGCAGAGCACGTGCTTGCCGGCCTGCAGGGCAGCGATGGCCATTTCGGGGTGCAGGTAAGTGGGTACGCAGATGTCCACCATCTGGACCTGGGGGTCGGCGATCAGGTCATGCCAGTCGGCGTAGGGCTTGGCGCCGTGCAGGTCGCGTTTGGTGCCCTGCATGTCGCCGACGTTGCCGCCCACGCCGGACCAGTCGCCCAGCCGGCGGGCTTCTATGGAGTCGCAGATGGCGACGACCTTGGCGCGGTCGGCGAGTTTTTCGTATTGGT
>JBJKSL010000530.1:0-3861 GCA_046704145.1 Phycisphaerae bacterium | reverse complement strand
GTCCTATCCATACCGGCACGCTCTGACGAGTCTTCAGCGGACCGCAGCGCGGAACTTCGATAAAGATGATGTTTTCAGCCGCCGCGGAATTGCCGTTAGCTGGCATGTTCACCTACCTTTGCGTGGGCCGATCCGCGGCGGGGTCGCGTGGTAGGTGAAACGCCACCGCCGCCGAGAATCGTTCGCCGGGGATCAGCCGGCTACCCGCGTTCATTCAGTATACCCCAATTGCCTCAATTTCGCGGCCGCGCGCGTGTGCCTGGGGCTACGGTCCCGCGCTGTCCAACTCTGCAGATTTCGACCCCCTATACCCTGCCCGTGCTGCAAGGCTTGCTACGACTCAAAACCCGTGAAAAAAACTGCAACACCAAGTCGCGTTCTCCGCGACAGAAAAGCCCCAGAGATTTTGACCCCCTTACCCCTCGGCTCTCATAGGCGTCTACGAAACCCCCGTTCTCGGGGGCGTGGCGGGGTTTCGTAGACGTAGACACTCGGGCGGGGCTCACCGCTCGCCCGTTCTCGGGCTGGCCCCATTCACCATCGCCAGAACCGCCGCCCGCTTCTCTGCCGGCAGGGCCGGCCATGCCCGGATGATGACTTGCAAGTCCGGGTCCGCCTGCACCGCCTTCGAGCTGGTTTGTGCATCGCGTGCACCGGAATCTGCACCGCCTGATTTGTGAACACGCGTTTTTGTTGGGGTTTTCGCTTGGTGTTCGAATCCCGTCGGGGTCAGTCTTCCGCCGCCGGCTCTGGCGGCAGCGCGCAGGGGGCGATCGGCGTGCCTCAAGGCAGGACTTGGTTGCTTGCTGCAATCCATCCACTTGCGCAGACATCCCTCGTGTATTCAGTGTCTAACGGTCAGGTTCCGCGCGTCATCCATTCAAGCTGTTTCTGGAATGTGTCGTGTGGGCGATACTTGCGTTTGTGGTCGGCTATTTTCTCGCCCAGCAGTTCAATACGAGACAGGTCTGCCTGGCCCAAGCGGGCCTTGGCGCAGAATGACAAATATCCGACCTGAGCAAAATCAAAGCCCATTAGCTCGACGGCAACGCGGTCGGCGGCGAGGAAATCTGCGCTGGCAACCGCGATGCGTTGATCCACCGGCGTGCCGACAATCGGCCCGTTGCCTTCCATGCCCTGGTAGCCGTCGATGACGGCCAGGTCCGGCCGAATATGCTGTGCCATATTGAACAGGTTCAGATGAATGGCTTCATTATTCGGGCCGCCGTGAATGAAGAGCTTGTCGTTCGACGGCCCCTTGGTTCTGGCCGTCCAGCCTGAGCCTTTGTCCTTGATGGCCGCCCCGACGACCACATTCTTGAGCGAGAGCGTGCAGATGGCCCGATCGTGCGTCTTGGGCACGGCTGCTGATATCACGTATGTCTGCGGATCGAGCAGTAGCTTGGCGAAGCGCATCGCTTGCGGCTGGTAGCGCTGATTGGTGACGTATCGAACCTCGTTAGGTAGCTCATCGAGGTTGATGAACCGCACGTTGGGGTAGCGATCGCGCAGCTGGTAGTACTTGTAGTTGGAGTAGCCTTCCGTGATTTGGCCGCCGGCGGGGGAGTCGCCGAGCAGTATTTCGCCTTTGACGATGGGCTTGAGGAACTCCAGGATGCCTTCGAGGCAGTCCGCGTGTGTGGCGGTCAACTGCCTGTTCACGACGACCACATTGGGCTTGATCAACACCTGCTTCTTGCGGGCGATGCCCTCTCGCACCTGCTGCTCCACCATCTTGAGGGCGCGGAAGACGTTATCTGCCCGACTATCCCCGGCAGTGAGAGCGACTTGCGTGGGCGGCAGCTCTGCCGCGTTTGCCGTGGCAGGCGCCGTTGTCGTCTGTGCCCGCGCTGCGGGCGAGTAACGCGAAAGGGCCCAGGCTCCGGCAGCGGTCCCGATGGTGCCGTGAAGAAAAGAACGTCGCGACAGATTCCGGTTAGAACTCATGCTCATGCTCCGCCAACTGCTTTTCGGCCAAACCACATGGATGCGAGTATACACAGAATCTGTAGGCCGAGAACAGCCCCGAAGACGGCTCCGGAGGCCAGGATGCCGTAAACGGCGGGCTCGAACGGGCGGGCAAGCCACCAGCAGGCGAAGTCCACGCAGCACGCAAGCATGGGGAGTGGGGCGAGCATCTTGATTGCCGGCCTCAGCCCGGTCATCAGGAACAAGCCGGCGACGATGAGAGTGAACAGCGGAATGGCCAGCACGTGGGCGTGCGTGACGTGTACCAACTCTCGCGAACTCATGGGCTCGATTCGCACGGTGCCGGAGGCCTGATCGACCATCTCTCGGGGAGTGGCAACCTTGGCGACCAGTTCGAACCGCGGCTCAGATCCGGCGTCTCTGGCATACGGCACCTCGCCAGCATCCCCGCCGGAGTGGTGGCATTCGACGCACTGATTCGCGATTACCTGCCTTGCGGAGGGATCGCCTGGAAGGATCAAATCGGCCTTGGTGAACGTGTCTGCCTTGGCTCCCTCTTCGAGCCAGCCGATCAGAGCCCGCGTGGCGGCGTCGCCTCCTTCGACGAGGTGCTTGCGCATTTTGCCGCCCTCGCTGACCTCGCGCAGCATCTTGGAAGGTGTGACCTTGGTTTGTGAGGTCACCTGCTGCTTTTCGAGGCCATGGTAGACGGCCCGCAAATCATCGACGGTCAGCCCAGGCACGCCGTCTGCGGCATTGTGCCAGAGGTAAATTTTGTACACCGCGACCAGGTAGCCCGAGCCCACCAGCAGCAGGAAGGCTGTCACGGTGAGCTTGGCAGGGACAGAGAAATCGCAGAGCCGCAGCTGTGAGCGTGGATTGTTCATGCTGTGAGCAAAGAAGAAACCTACGGGAACGGACGGAACAGGATCCAGATTCGAGGTAGAGCGGAGTGTGCCCGCGCTCTCTTCCTTTCACTCCTTTTAGAGCAGTTTGGGTTTGAGTGTAGAGTTACGAATGCCTCAATCCCTAAAGGATCCGAGCAGTCATCCTCTGCATACAAACAGCGAATGCTGTGATCCTATTGTTTTACGGCAGCTTCGGCGGCTGGGCAACAGGTATTTCACCGGATAGCGATCTGACGAAAGCCACAAGATCGGCGATCTGGGCGTCGGTTACGTTCATCTCGCGAATGCCCTTGAACGGGCTCGACAGGTTCGGGTTATCGATGCCGCCGGTGGCCATGATCTTAACCGCTCCCTCCAGGGTTGCCACGCTGCCGTTGTGGAAGTACGGCGCGGTGTCCGCGGCATCGCGTAATGGCGCCACCCGGAACTTGCCCATGTCCTCGTCCTTGTGCGTAACCTTTTTGCGGCCCGGATCGGGATTCTTGCTCTTGCTGTCGATGCCGGCATTGTAGTACCTGCCATTGCTGAATATCGGCGGCGTATGGCACATGGCGCAGTCGACTTTGTCGGTGAACAGTTCCATGCCGCGTTTCTGTTGTTCGGTCAGGGCGGTCTTGTCGCCGGCCACGTATCTGTCGTACGGCGAATTGCCGCTGAGGACGGTTCGCTCGAAGGTTGCGATGGCTTGGCCGATGCCATCCTTGGTCACCGGTGTGCCAAAGACGGCCGCGAAGCGCTGTTTGTATTCGGGCACGTTGTTGAGTTGGGCACACAGCACGTCGAGGTTGTGCCCCATTTCCACCGGGTTCTCAATCGGGCCGAGAGCCTGTTCCTCCAGGCTTGCTGCCCGCCCGTCCCAGAACAGCACCGGCAGATACGCAGCGTTCATGATCGTCTGCGAGTTGCGTTCGCCCTTTTGATTGTTTATGCCTTCGCTGGTGGGCGTGTGCTCGGTCCATGCGGTGGCGGGGTCGTGGCAGGATGCGCACGACTTGGTGCTGTCCTTGCTCAGGCGGGTGTCGAA
>JBJKSL010000529.1:0-3846 GCA_046704145.1 Phycisphaerae bacterium | reverse complement strand
ACTCCAACTTTTCGCGTTTGTGGTCATGCCCAACCACCTGCATTTCATTGCAGGAGTGGATGACGACTTTCACGCGGTGATTCGTGATTTCAAGCGATTCACCTCGCGGGCGATACACGAACTCCTGAAAGAAGACGGTCGAGAGACCATACTGAAGTGGCTCGCAGATTCGACCCGCCGACATCGGCCGACAGCAGCCGAGTGTGGCCTGTGGGCTCCTGGTTTTCATCCGCAGCAAATTGTCTCTCCTGCAGTATTTGATCAGAAGCTTGCATGTCTTCATGGCAATCCTGTACGCAAGGGCTTGGTTGTCGCTCCACAGGAGTGGTGGTACAGTTCCGCCCGGAATTACGCGGGTCTGGAAGATGTGTGTCTCGAGCTGGATCATATGGAGTTCTAGCAAATCGCGGGAAAGGATTCCCGAAGAATGGGTGCGGGAAGGGGTTCCCGCACCAGCGTGCAGCGTGTTTGTGCACCAGCGTGCTCGTGCCGGGACCCCTTTTCGTGACACCATCAGTAGTGCTCGTGCCGGAATCCCTTACCGCGAGACCATCAGTAAATGGACGCTCGTGCCGGAATCCTTTCCGGCACGTCTTACTGCGGGAATCCTTTCCCGCGACACCATCAGTCAACTGGTGAATCATGATCGAGCGAACGTATGGCAACGTTAGATTGCTGCAGTTTGAGCGGCTTTCGCAAGAGGCCGGCCTAATTCATGCCGTGACCACCAAGCCGCAGAACATGGCTCCGCATCGTGGTGCCGGTTGCGAGCAGGCGGTTGCCTGGCGGCAGCAGATCTGCCGCGTGCTCGGCGTCTCATATGAGTCACTCACGTCGCCTTCGCAGGTGCACGGGGCAGATGTACTGCGCGTGGAGGACTGCGACATCGGTTGCGGTCGCGACGGACGCGGATCGGCCGTGTCGAATGTCGACGGGCTGCTGGTGGATCGACCGGGCGTGCCGCTGATCCTGCTGTCGGCGGACTGCCCGCTGGTCTGCGTGTACGATCGCCAGAAACACGCGGTAGGGGCGGTGCACGCCAGTTGGAAGGGCACCGTCGCTCTGGCCGCCGAGCATCTCGTGCACCGCATGCAGGCCGAGTGCGGCAGCGACCCCTCGCAATTGCTGGCGGCCATCTGCCCCTCGGCAGGCCCGTGCTGCTACGAGGTAGGCCGCGACGTCGTTCGCATCGCCCGCACGAGGTTGCCCGACGCCGACGCATGCTTCGTTACCCGCGACGACCGAACGTATTTCAACATGTGGACCGCCAATCGCCAGCAACTCATCGCCGCCGGCGTTAAGCCCGACAACATCGAAGTCGCCGGCCTGTGCAGTATGTGCGATGATCGCTTCTGGAGTCATCGCCGCGACGGCGAAACCGCCGGCCGCTTCGCCCTGTGGGTGGCGCTGAGGTGAAGACGACAAGATTGATTGCCGCAAAAAGGCACAAAAAGCGCAACCAAGCAGACTTCCTTTTGCGCCTTCTGCGACTTTTTGCGGCCAACAAGAATAATCTATGAACACGACTCCAAACAACTCTGGTCCGTGGTGTCTTGCGTGCGGGTATTGCCTTTACGCCCTGCCGGTGGACACGCCTGTATGCCCTGAATGCGGCGGCGTATTAGCCGAGGTGGCGGGATGCGTGCAGCGTCGGGTTTTCGTCGAGCAACTTTGGACGCGATATGTGCTGCTCATCCTCCCGAGCGTGCCTATCGCTCTGGTGTTCTTTCTCGCAGTAGCACCATGTGCGATGCACGGTTGGCTGCGATCAAGTGGATTCTCCTCCAAAGCGGGGGGATTTAGTCACTCAGTCTTTCTGGAGGCGCGTCAATTTGGCTTGGGTGCATTGCTCCAGATACCACTCAACAGCCGGACGATCTCAGGCACACTGGGGGTGGGATGTGCGGGCGAATGGCTGGAGCTTGAGTTCGATCCCGTCAAGATGATCTGTAACTACAAAGACAGTTCTGGCCGAAAGGAATCTAGCAAGGCCTTTTCCGACGAAGTTCTTGTCGTGTGGTTGATGCAGCAACGGCCCGGTCTGCCTCTTGCAGAGGCCCAATCTGCAATGCATTCGATCTATCAAGACGCACTCCATCATGCGGCGAACCACTTGGGCATCAACGTTGGCAGCATCTGGGTGCCGGGGATCCCGTCCTTGTTTGTGGGGGGCTTCTTCTGGCGATGGCTGTGTCGGCGAGAACGCAGGCATCTCCACGCACGCGTTCTTGTGAGTGCGCCTCTCGCTGACAACGCAGATGCAAAAGCGAGGTAGTCGGGTATGGGCGGCGTCTGGGGAGGGCAGGTCTACGAATACATTGTCAAGTGTCTATACTGTGACAGCGAACGCTGTCGCGTCCGCTGGAGTATGCGCAGCCTGCTTAGAGCGGTCGTTCAGGGCGTCCTGTACTTTATCTGGTGTATTGTGGACCCCTACGATGAAGCACGCCGATCGTCGGCAGTTGAGGAACGCATTCTGTCATGGAAGCTGTTGCGGCGCAGCTTTTGACCCCACCGCGCCGCCCATGAGGGAGTGGGCGTGTGGCCAATGCGGATACGATCTGAGCCATACACAGAGCGACCGCTGTCCGGAGTGCGGGTGGGTCATTCCGGAGCCGGTACGCGTGTTGCGACTCAGGAATACCCAGCCGTAAACGCCTGCTTTAGTGCTGCATTGGGGATGTAGATGTGATAACATGGAGCCCAGGGAAGGGTGGCGAGGGGCCCTCAATGCATCTCTCGAGGGCGGAGGAAGAGGCATGATCACTTCAAGAAGGCTTTCTGCTCGGCGGCGCGGCCTTAGCGTCTGGCTGATGGTTGCGATTGCGGGGATCACGACTGCTGCGGTCAAAGCGGACACGCAGGTGTTCACCATCGTGAATGACGCGATGCTCGACCAGGGGCTTGCGCAAGCTCGTACGCGCTTTCTGGCCGGCAAGCCTTACGTGAAGCGTCTGGATACAGTAATTCTCGTGCCGCAGGGCGACGGTACGTGGCATCGAGGCTCGTACAATCCAACCGTCACCGCCTACCCTGCCAGTTGCGTGAAACTGGCCTATCTCGCGGCGGCGATGTACTGGGAGCGGACCAACGGTCACGCCTACGACTATCTGGACTGGTGCGTGCGGCCGATGATCGAGAACTCGGACAACTACGCCACCGGCGAGGTGGTCGACGCGATCACCGGTGCGCCCAACTACTCCACCAGTACGTACGACAGCACATTCTGGGCGTGGTACGCAAAGCGGCAGTACACCGAGAACTACCTGACCGCCCGCGGCCTGCTGGAGAACCAGATCGCATTCAACAAGACGTATCCGACCAACTCCGGCAGCGGGCCAACCGGAGCCGAGAGCTTGGGCCTCAACTATCGCGGTGGCAATCGCCTGCAACCCAAGTGTGCGGCCTCGCTGATGCTCGAGATCATCAAGGGCGCGATCGAGCCGGAAGCCAACGCGTACATGCGCGGCCTGCTCACGCACGATCGGTGGGGGCCTAACAGCGAGTTCGGTTTCGGCGTGCCGCCCGGCAGCATCTACGAGAATAAATGGGGCAACGCTTACGACACGCTGGAGGACATCGCGTACATCGTGTTGCCCAACGGAAAAGAGTTCATCCTGGCCGCCTTCAGCAACGGTTACACCGATTCCGAGCCCGGCAACCCCTCACCCTACGACGTCTCGCTGCTCGGCGGCTTTGCGGAGTGCGTGATAGAGCAGTTCGGCTTCGACGTCGGTTGTCCGCCAAAGATCAAGATCGACAACTCTGACGCCGCATCCACCAGCACCGGCTCCTGGAGCGTCGTGACCGACAAGAGCATCGATTACGACATGTACGGGGATAACT
>JBJKSL010000528.1:0-7698 GCA_046704145.1 Phycisphaerae bacterium | reverse complement strand
TCATCGAACCCAACCAGGAACTCTCCGACCAGGAGGCCTTCGCCCTCGTCTTCGCTCCAGGTTTCTCCACCGCCGCGCAGATAACCGATATCTCCGGACGCGGCGTCGGCATGGACGTCGTCAAACGCAACATAGATGCCCTCCGCGGACGCGTCGAAATCACCTCGGAAAAGGGCAAAGGCACAACTTTTATTATTCGCCTGCCGCTCACCCTGGCCATCATCGACGGCATGGTCATTCGCCTCGGCAGCGAACGATTCATCATCCCCACCATCACTATCGAGCAGTCGCTACGACCGTTGCCCGAAGCCATCACCACCGTGCAGCATCGCGGAGAGGTGCTAAACGTTCGCGGCGAGTTGATCCCCCTCGTACAACTGGGCGAGCTGTTCGGCCTGACCAAACGCATCGACCCCTGCGAGGCCATGGTCGTCATCGCCCATTGCGAGGGCCGGCTCATCGGCCTGGTGGTCGAAGAACTCATCGGCCAGCAACAGGTCGTGATCAAAACTCTCGGCGAGAAGTTCGAACGTCTGCAGGGCGTCAGCGGAGCAGCTATCCTCGGAGACGGCCGCGTCGGCCTGATCCTCGAGATGACCGGCCTCGGCGCCGCTTACGAGCAATACAGAGGCAACGCAACGAGAGCCGCAGCCGCCCGCAAAAAGAATTCACTGACCCGAACCGAGAACGACAGCGGCCCTGACAGGGCTACCCAAAACCAGACCAATCAAGTCCCGGTGCTCCAGGAATGCTGAACATCGGCTCTAAAGCAGGAGAAAACAAATGGCAACAGCAGTTCTCGAACGTAACACGACCCAGGTCGACGCCGCGGAATCCATGCTCAACCTCGGCGGCAAGTACCTGACCTTCATGCTGGACAACGAGGAGTACGGCATCGAAATCCTCAAGGTCCGCGAGATCATCGGGATCATGGACATCACCAACGTGCCCCAGACACCCGAGTTCGTCGAAGGCGTGATCAACCTGCGCGGCAAGGTTATCCCGGTGATCGATCTGCGCACCAAGTTCGGGCTGTCACGAGCCGAATACAACGATCAGACCTGCATCATCGTGGTCGATGTCGGCATGATGATGGGCATCATCGTGGACACCGTACAGGAAGTGCACGATATCCCCTCAGCCAGCATCGAGCCGCCGCCCAAGCTCGGCGGGTCAGTGGACACCAGCTTCATCCTCGGCATGGGCAAGGTCCGTGACGATGTCAAGATCCTACTCGACATCGACAAGGTCCTGACCACCGAAGATCTGGTCAGCCTGCAGCAATACGGTGAAGCATGACCGCCTGGAACCGCTGACGGGCCGCCCCCTTCGACCACATCACAGGGGAAGCGACCCGCCTGCGGGATCGTAGCGTAGCACGTGGCCGACGGAGAACTCCGTACGGCTCCAATATGCCTTCTCTGGGTTCTCCTCTCTTCACGGCGAACCACAGCAGTGCAGGGCTCGGTGCATATGGACATGGTAGTCGACATCGCCGATATGCAGGTCTCCAAGGACCCAAGCAGTGAACTGGTGACCTACTCGCTGGGCAGCTGCATCGGCGTAGCCATCTGGGACCCCGAGGTGCGCGTGGGCGGAATGCTCCACTACATGCTGCCCCAGTCCTCCATCTCCCCCGAGAAGGCCCGCATCAGCCCCGCAATGTTTGCCGACACCGGCATTCCTCAGCTCTTCCGCGCAGCCTATGAACTGGGCGCCGTCAAGAAACGCATCATCGTCAAGGTCGCCGGAGGCTCTTCGCTGCTGGACGACAACGGGACATTCAACATTGGCAAACGCAACTACATTATCCTTCGCAAGATCTTCTGGAAAAATGGCATTCTGATCGATGCCGAGGACGTCGGCGGAGCTATCAGCCGCACCATGAGGCTGGAGGTCGCCACCGGACGCGTCACTATCCGAAACCGAGGCAAGGAGATCGAACTATGAGTTGCATGGACGAAATCATGTCCCGCGTAGGCCAGATCAAGCCCCTGCCCGGAACAGTGCTGCGGTTGATCAGCGTGGTCAACGACCCCCAGAGCAAGGTCACCGACATCGTCGAAACCATCAAGTACGACCAGGCTCTTACCGCCCGTATGCTGCGCATCTGCAATTCGGCCCACTTCGGACTGGGCCGCGAAGTGCTGTCCCTGGAAGATGCCATGCGCTACCTCGGCACATACAAGCTGCTGCAACTGGTCATGGCCGTGCACGCCAACTCCTTGCTCAGCCGCGGACAGGAAGGCTACGGCCTGGAGCCCGGCGTCCTCTGGAAACAGTCCGTCGCCGTGGCACTGGCCGCCTCTTTGTTTGCTGAAACAACCAAGCCCGAAAACCTCGGTCTGACCTTTACCGCCGGCCTGCTGCACGACATCGGCAAGGTCGTGCTCAACGAATACGTGGCCGAAGAGTTCACCCAAATCGCCCAACTCGTCCTCGACCAACAGGTCAGCTTCGACGAGGCCGAAAGACAGGTCCTCGGCTTTTCCAGTCCGGAAATCGGGGCACGACTGGGCGAACGGTGGAACCTTCCCGAAGCCATTATTCGATGCATCCGCTACCATCGCCAGCCATGGAATCTCGACCCGCACGACGTGCTGGTCGATACCGTGTATATGGCCAACTGTGTGGTCATGCTCTGCGGTATCGGGCTCGGAGCCGACGGTATGTGTTACCGCGCCGATCCCACAATCTTGAATCGTTATCGGATCAAGGAAGGCGATTTGGAAACTATCGGGGCCAACATGCTGCTGGACCTCAAGAAGGTCTCCGCAGTGTTCACCGAGTCTGCACCGCAACCGGCAGCGGCGACCGTATGAGTGCAATGCCGGAAACGATTGGCAGCATTGGTCAGTAGCTGCAACGCACCGACAAAACTGTACCGGAGCTTCCGCGATGTCCCAAGACGTGTTGATTGTCGACGACTCAACGACCATGCGGCAAATGGTCAAGAAAACCATGCGAATCGCCGGCCTTGACGTGGGCGAGGTCTTCGAGGCGTCCAACGGCATCGAGGCCCTGGCCAGCCTGGCCGAGCACCCCGTGGCAGTGATCATGCTGGACATCAACATGCCCACCATGAACGGCATACAACTGCTAACCAGAATGAAACAGAACGTGCGGCTCAAGGACATCCCCATCGTCATCGCCTCCACCGAAGGCAGCCGCGAACGTATCGAACAGCTCGAAGAGTTCGGGGCCTTCGGCTATGTCCGCAAGCCGTTCCAGCCCGAGCAACTGCGGGATGTTTTGAAACCTCTACTCGGAGTCAAAGAAGATGCCCTTGCAGCAGAAGACACCGACGCTGAAAGCGATCTTTTCTGAGGTCCTCGCCAACCTCGCCTTCATGTTCACCGACGACGAACCTCAGGCCGACAACTCCGGCCAGCAGTGGTTCGAAACCGTCATTGAATACGAGGGACCGCACAAGGGAAGTCTGCGACTCCGTTGCACGCGCGACTTTGCCGTCCTGTTGGCCGCCAACCTCCTCGGCATCGATCCGGAAGACGGCGTGGCCCAGGACCAGTGCGACGACGCCACCCGGGAATTCATGAACATTGTCTGCGGACAGTTCGTCACTGCCATGCACGGGCCCGATGATGTCTACAATCTCTCCATCCCGCAGATGAGCGAATTGCCGGAGACTCCCGATCTGGAATACTCAGACGGCGTCAACATCTGGACCGTATCCATCGATGGCCACACCATCCAGTTGAGCTGCGAGCTGTCAACATGATCGAGATGCCTTTTGCTGCTTGCGAATCCCTCGAACTCACTCGTGAAGAATACGAGCTCTTCCGCCGCCTGGTCTACGCCAAGAGCGGGATCAACCTCGGCGAGTCCAAGCAGCAACTGGTCCGCGCACGCCTGGGCAAACGCGTGCGGCAGGGACAGTTCCATTCCTTCCGTGCCTACTACGAATACGTCGAGAAAGACACCACCGGTGAAGAGCTGCAATCCATGCTCGATTGCAACTCCACCAACACTACGCACCTGTTCCGCGAAAAACGCCACTTTGACTTCCTGCACAAGCTGATCCGCACCTGGGCGGAAGACAAGGCCTTCACACTGGCCAACCCCACGCTGAGAATCTGGAGCGCCGCATGCTCCAGCGGCGAGGAACCGCACTCCCTGGCCATGACCGTACATGACGCCATTAGAGGCACCCGACTCAAAGCCAAGATTCTGGCCACCGACCTGTCCACCAAGGTGCTCGGCCGGGCCAAACAAGGCCTCTATGACATACACAAGGTCGGCACGGTGCCACCGGAATACCGCAAACGCTACCTGCACCAGGTACGCCACGACGGCCAGCCATTCTTGACCCTGGCTCCCGAAATACGTGAGATGATCACCTTCTGCAAGTTCAACCTCATGACCCCGACCTTCCCATTCCGCAACGGCTTCAACGTGGTGTTCTGTCGCAACGTGATGATCTACTTCGACCGCCCCACACAAGAAGGCCTCGTCGGACGGATCAGCCGCCACTTGCATTCAGGAGGCTATCTGATGATCGGACATTCGGAAAGCCTTAACGGCGTCAAGCATACACTCGAATACGTGGAGCCGACCATTTACAAAAAGAATTGACCGCGACTGGCTGGGTCTCCGGCTAACGGCCAAAACGTAACGACCCTGAATACCGCACAACCTCGACGAGCACTGGTACATCATGATTCGCCATCAATCCATCAAGGTGCTCATAGTAGATGACTCGCTCCTGGTGCGGTCCATCCTCTCCAGGGTGCTCTCCCAAGCCAAAGACATCACCGTCGTCGGCGGTGCAGCCAACCCCCTCGAAGCTCGCACTTTGATCATCGAACACCGGCCCGACGTCATCATCCTCGATATCGAGATGCCGCGAATGGACGGCCTGACCTTCCTCCGGAAGCTCATGGCCCATTACCCCGTGCCGGTCATAATGTGCAGCGACAGCGCGCCGGCAAACAGCCGTAAAGCACTGCAGGCCATCGAAGCAGGCGCCGTAGACGTGGTTTCAAAGCCCAGTTCCGGCGGACATCATGCCCTGCGAGAGTTGGGCAACGAACTGGCCGAGAAGATCCGCGCAGCCGCTATATCCAAACCGGCCGCACGACGCCCTGTCATTCCCGCCCCCTCCAAACCGGCATCTTTCCGTGCCGCCGGCATAGACCCCGAGCGATACCTCGTGGTCGTCGGCGCCTCCACCGGCGGAACCGAGGCCATCCACAACCTGCTCTCCAATGTGCCGCCGGATTTCCCCCCGACCGCATTGGTCCAACACATGCCCGAAGGATTCACCCGCTCCTTCGCCGGCCGCCTCGATCAACTCAGTGCCATGCACGTCACCGAGGCCGTCGACAACGACCTGCTCGTAGCGGGTCGAGCATTCCTCGCCCGTGGCGGCGTCCAAATGACCCTCAAGAACAGTGCCGGCCAACTGCGAATCCAATACGGCGCCAATCATGCCTACAACCACCACTGCCCCAGCGTGGACGTGCTGTTTAACTCAGCCGCACGACTGCAAGGCCGACAAGTAATCGGCATTATCCTCACCGGCATGGGCGACGACGGCGCACGCGGACTCCTCCAGCTTGCCCAGGCCGGAGCACTGACCTTCGGCCAGGACCCCGCCAGCTGCGTGGTCTATGGAATGCCTAAAGTTGCTTTTGAACTCGGCGCCGTCCAACGGCAAGCCGCTCCCGCCGAAATCCCCCGCTTGATCCTCAAAGCCATTCAGGAACGAGCTGCCCGCCGGAATCTCGCGTGATTGGCCCCCTGGCCTTGTGGGACCGGCTTCCAGCCGGCCCGATTCCATCTTAGGCGACGTGCAGGTGCCCTTTCCCTTGATGGTGCCCCATCCATTGCGCGTACATGTTTAGCGTCCGCCCTCTTTCTTGGCCCCGGAGGCGAGAGAATAGCCACAGGACTCTTTGGGCCCCGGAGGGGTCGCCGAAAATAGCCACGGGTGTAGCAGTTCGCCAGGGCTTGTCCCTGGCGACGCGGAACCCGTGGGAAACTCCACCGCAGACACCTCTTTTTCTCCCCGATAGGGGCGGCTTTCGCTGCCCCTATCGGGGAGAAAAAGAAAAAACGATTACACGCGACTGTCCACGGATTACGCTCTGGGCTTCGCCCCTCCCTTCATCCGTGGCTACTTTCAACGGCCCCGCCGGGGCCGAGTACTCGCGACCAAACGCTAAACACGTATCTTGCGCTTCGCAAGTGGAAGATATGCTCTCTCTTCATCCTTCATTCAACATTCATCTTCAGTAGTGTACGATCGGCCGCAAGGAAGAAGCCGCGTCTCAGGCCATAGTTCCGTCACACGCCGCTCGCACTTTCTCCGCAAACTCATTCATCGAGAACGGCTTGGTAATCAGATTCACATTCTTGTCCAGGATGCCCCGGTCACCGATGGCATCGGCCGCATAACCAGACATGTACAACACCTTAAGACCCTTGCGGGAAACCGATAGCTGCTTGTATAGCTCCTTGCCGTCAATGTCCGGCATGATCAGATCCGAAACCAGCAGGCTAATCGGCCCCTCGTGACCCGACGCAACCTGCAGCGCAGCCAGACCATCGGGCGCCGACAGCACATGGTAGCCCCACCGGCTCAGCATCGAACAAACCAGCGTTCGAACTTGCTCATTGTCCTCGGCCACCAACACGGTCTGATCGCCCGCCTGTACCTGCGACTTCGGCTTCTCCATCGGCGCCTCGCTGGGAACCTCGTCGGTCTGCGGCCAATGAATCGTGAACGTGGTCCCCCTGCCAGGCTCACTCGTCACATCGATGTGCCCACCATGTTGACGCACGATCCCATACACCGTCGACAGCCCAAGCCCCGTCCCCTTGGCCGGACCTTTCGTGGTAAAGAAGGGCTCGAAGATCCTCTCGATCGTAGGCTTGTCCATCCCCATACCCGTGTCCGAGATGGCCAGCACCACGTGCGGCCCCGCGCCCAGCCCTTCAAGCCTCTGGGCCCGCTCGGCATCCAGCTCGACTGTAGAAGTTCCGATGACCAGCCGACCACCCGAGGGCATCGCATCCTGGGCATTGATGGCCAGATTGAGGATGATCTGCTCGATCTGCCCCACGTCTCCCTTTATGCGCGCCGCCCCAGGAGCAAGTCTCAGCTCCAGGGCAATATCCTCCCGCAGCGTACGACGAAGCATCTTCTCAAATTGCGTCACGGTTGTGTTCAGATCCATGCTTCGTAACTGTAGTGTCTGCTTGCGGGCAAAGGCCAGCAGTTGCCGAGTCAAATCTCGGGCATGCCGTGCAGCCTCGGCAATGCCTTCCAATTTGGGACGGTCCACATCCTCAGACGAGCGTTCCGCCAGAAGCAAATCGCAGTAACCCATCACCGGCGATAGCATGTTGTTCAAATCGTGGGCCACCCCCCCGGCCAGCCGCCCTACCGATTCCAGCTTCTGAGACTGCATCAACTGCTCAGCCAGTTCCGCCCGCTCCTGTTCCGCGCGCCGCAGTTTCTGTTCACCTTCCAGAAGAGCGCGGGCCGCTGCCTGTTGAGCGCGTCCTCGTCTAGCCAAAGCCACGGCGGCACTGCCCAGCCCACCCAAGCCGATCAGCCACAACCCGGCATACGCCTTGGTGGCAAACGCCATACGCGCCGAAGCCGCCGAGTCGTACATCTCCATCGGTACGGTGACGCTGACCCCGCCCCGAACGTCCCCCACGCGGTAGCCC
>JBJKSL010000527.1:0-5301 GCA_046704145.1 Phycisphaerae bacterium | reverse complement strand
TCCTGATCCTTGCTGATGGTCGGCGTGGGCTTGACGGCGATGCGAGCCACGATGGTCTGGCCAGTAGTCAGCCCGCCGGTGATGCCGCCGGCCTGGTTGCTCTTGAACTTGACTTGGCCGCCCTCGGCGTACATCTGATCGTTGGACTGCGAGCCGACCATATCCTTGACGGCCACGCCCGCGCCAATTTCCACCGCCTTGACCGCACCGATGCTGAGCATCCGCCCAAGCTCGCCGTCGAGCTTCTTGAACACCGGCTCGCCCATACCAGCGGGCACGCCCGTGGCCTGCACCTCGATGAGCCCGCCGCTGGAGTCGCCCTCGTTCTTGATCTTGACGATGCGGTCGAACATCTGGTCCGCCGTCACCAGATCGGGGCAGAACAACTGCGGATGCACGCCATACTCAGCCCGCACCTTGGCCTCGTCCATGGGGATGGACTCGAACTTGCCGATCGTGGCCTCGACCTCGCTCAGCGCGGGAGCCTTCTCGAGGAAACGCATGCCATGCTTGATACGGCCGGCCTTGTAGACGAAATTCCAGATCGGATCGTACAGCTTGCGCAGCTCGCGATAGGCCTTGGCCTTGGCGCGGATGGCCTCGACGGACATCTCCGGCATGACGATGCCCGCAGCTTCCTTCACGTAGGCGGTCACCTCGATGCCGTGCATGGCCAGAATGCGCTTGGCGACCACGCCGGCGGCCACAATCGTCGACGTATACCGCCCGCTGAAGATGCCGGCACCGATGGCGTCGTCCCAATGGTCGTACTTCCTGTACGAAGCATACGACGCGTGCCCCGGCCGCGGCGTGCGGTTGGTCGACTGATACTGGTGGATGTGCTCGAAGTGCCGATCCAGGTTCGGGATCAGAATCACAAACGGCGTGCCGTTCGTGTGAAACGCATTGGTGAAGCCCGGCATGGTGTCGGCCGCGTTGATGCCGCTGTAAATCACCGGCAGGTCCGGCTCGCGACGCGGCGAGGTGAGATCGCCCTGCCCCGGCTTGCGGATGAGCAGTTCGCTGTAGATCTCCTCCTCGGTGATCAGCAACCCTGGCGGAACCCCCTGCAGGTGGACAGTCAGACCATCCTGATAAGAGCCGCCGCCGACCGTAACCTTGAACAACGTTCCGATGTCGCAACCGAGCATATGCGTATCCTCGTCATAACCGCCCTGAGGGCGCAGTCTGCAAGCCAGTCGAGTTTCAGTATCCCTGCAACTAGCTACCGGAAGATAACACTATAAAGGCTGACGGCGGTTTTTCCAAATCGATGGCGTCTTTCAGAGCCGGGGTCTATTGACCCCGGTGCCCACCCATTCGAGAGCACCTTTCTCCTTGCGGCAAGCACCTTTCTCCCCGGTGCAAGCACCTTTCTCCTCGCTGCACCGGGCTCACAGAGCCCGGCTCTGACAAACTGCTCAGCAGTAATCCAACGTACCCGCCCGCTCCAGATGCCCGACGTCGCCCCAGGTGCCGAGCATCCACGAGTCATCTTTGAACAGGAACGTATTCACACTCGCGTTGTACAGCACCCATTTCCGCGGGACCGCCAAGGACAGGCCCTGCGCGTGGCGGAACATGCTGTCCAGCACACCGCCGTGAGTGACCGCGACGACTCGCCCATCTCCATGCCGCTGGACGATGGCCTCCAGGCACCGCACCGCGCGCTCGTGCTTGCCGAGCAGACTCTCGCCGCCGGGGATCACAAATTCAGGGTCCCGTGCAGTGAAGCGGCCGAACTCCGCCGGGTGCCGCTCCCGGATCTGCTCCAGCGTAAGTCCCTGAAACACCCCCAGCCCGCGCTCTCGCAGGCCAGCGTGCTCCACGATCTCATGCCCCGTTCTACCGGAGATGCTCTCCGCCGTCCGCCGCGCCCGGCCGAGATCGCTGCTGTACAACGCGTCAAACCCCAGGCCCGCCAACCGCGCCGCCAACGCCTCGGCCTGCCGCAGCCCCGCGGCCGTCAAATCGCTGTCCAGATGCCCCTGCCACCGCGACTGAGCGTTCCAGATGGTCT
Source organism: Phycisphaerae bacterium (assembly GCA_046704145.1). Taxonomy (GTDB): domain Bacteria; phylum Planctomycetota; class Phycisphaerae; order UBA1845; family PWPN01; genus JACQVT01. The sequence goes on along the minus strand of JBJKSL010000527.1, from coordinate 3,281 downwards.
CGCCATGACGTATCAAAATCAGTTCAGTCATCAGCCCTCTTGTGTCCTTGGTAACAGCTCAAAGCCCAGGGCAGGCCTGCCCTGGGCTTTTGAAAATCCGCTTAATCGCAACCATTCGCTCCCACATTCGCGTTCCCACGTTCCTGCGTTCGATTCACACGTTCTCCCATTAGCACGCTCCAATCCTCTCGCACATCTGCAAAACTCTCGCCTACATTCTATCCCCGCTGCGCTCCGCGTCGGCAATTTCCTCCCCGTGCTGGGCAGCATAGAGTTCGTTCAGCGTAAACCGCGCACCGCACTCCGGGCACTGCGCGGCATACAGACCGGTGAGGTTGTAGCCGCACCGCGGGCAGAACAGCACGTCTCCGGCCGACTGCCTGATGCGTTCGGCTCGCTCAGCCGCCGTTTCCCGCCAGATCACGACTGTCATGGGCAGCCACGGCACGATGGCACAAACGCCGCCGAGCAAGATGCAGGGCGACAGCTCAGGGAAAGGCTGCATTGTGGTGTAAGCGCCGAAGCCAGTACCGAGGCCGACTGTAATCATGAAGAGCCCACTGCCGATGGTGAGCAACTTACGCCGCGGCGTCCATTGTACCGATCTCCACCAAAGCCTGAACCAGTATCCAGCCACGAACACAGCCGTAACGCCGGTGGCGAGCAGGAATGCCCACTCTTCTCTTCGAGGACCTGAACTGCCTGCGTCTATCGTCAGCCCCACGAAGAGGAACAATATGAAGATTAGCGTTGCCAACGGAAAGACCATGATCGACAGCAGAATGCGGGCGAGAAGATTGGTCATGAGGCAGACCCTCAACTGCGAGCTATTGTCTGTATCGGCTATGAACTGTGCGCCAGGATACTCGATGATGTGCCAATTACAAAGCCCAGGGCAGGCCTGCCCTGGGCTTTCGAAAGGAGTCGTTTCACGCCCGGTGAACGGGTCTTATGCCCGACCTCATCACCCGCCGTGCTTGACTAGCTCGTGGAAGTCGCTGATGAGCTGACGGGTAATCGACCCCGGCTTGCCCGTGCCGATAGGCCGGCCGTCGATCTGCGTCACAGGAATGACCTCGGCAGCAGTCCCGGTGAGGAAACACTCGTCGGCCACGTAAAGATCGTTTCGCGTCAGGTCCATCTCGCGGAACGGCAGCTTGCGTTTGGCACACAGCTCGATGACCGCCCCACGCGTGACACCCTCCAGGATCCCGGCCGTGATCGGCGGCGTCTGCACCACGCCCTCACGCACGAGGAAGAGATTGTCGCCCGTGCACTCGGCCACGTAACCGAGATGGTTGTACATGATGGCCTCATACACGCCGGCATCCAAAGCCTCGATCTTGGCCAGGATGTTGTTGATGTAGTTGCAGCTCTTGATGCGGGCGGAGAGCGCGTTGGGATGATTCCGCACGACGCTGGAGCTGATCACCGCCATGCCCTGCTCGTAGAGTTCCTGCGGATAGAGCGAAATCTGATCCGCGATGATGAACACCGAAGGACAGGCCGTACGATTCGGACTCAGGCCAAGCGTGCCCACCCCGCGGGTAACTACAAGACGCACATACCCGTCGCTGAGACGGTTGGCCTTCAGCGTATCGTAGACCGCCGTCGCCATTTCCTCGCGGGTCATCGGTATAGGCAGCCGAATCGCCTTGGCCGAGTCCTCCAACCGCTTGAGGTGTGCGTCCAGGCGGAACACGTTTCCGCTGTAGCTGCGGATGCCCTCAAATATGCCGTCGCCGTAGAGAATACAGTGGTCGAAGATGCTGAGTGTTGCCTCTGCAACAGGCACGATCCGACCATTGAGCCAGATCTTCAGATTCGGGTTCGGGCTAAACTCGTTAGGCTTGTCGAACTGCATATGGTCCTTCCCGCAGGATTCAACGTGCCGACTATACTGCTTTCAGTACCGCGACCGCAAAAACAGCGGCGAAAGTCAGCACTTCTTAATCCTTCCGTCCACCAAAGTCACGATGCGATGGGCCGAAGCCGCCACGGCCGGGTCATGAGTCACCATGACGATTGTCTGTCCGGCCCGATTCAGGTCGGCCAGAACGGCCATGATCTCCCGCCCCGTGGCGGCGTCCAGATTACCCGTAGGCTCGTCGGCAAGCAAGATTCGCGGTTGGTTGGCCAGAGACCGGGCGATGGCCACGCGTTGCCGCTCACCGCCCGATAACTCGTTGGGCCGATGCTTGAGCCGGTCGCCAAGGCCGAGGCGGCCGAGCATCTCGGTGGCCCCCCGCCGAAGCTCAGCCCGCCTGTGCATCCAGCCGAGCACCGTGTTACCGACCATACAGGGCATGAGCGCGTTCTCGAGCACGTTCAGTTCGGGAAGGAGATGATAGAACTGAAACACGAAGCCGAACACGCGGTTGCGTAGTCGATCACGTTGGGCATTAGATCCGCCGAACACGTCCTGCCCGTCGAACCGCACCGTACCGCGGTCGGGCACATCCAAGGCCCCAAGCAGATGCAGCAGAGTGCTCTTGCCGCAGCCCGAGGCCCCCATGATGGCAACAAACTCCCCACGGCCGACCGCAATGGAGACCCCCTTGAGCACTTCAAGGCACGTCCTGCCCAACTGATAGGACTTGTGCAACCCGCTCGCCTGGAGGATGTTGTCACTCATAGCGCAACGCCTCCACCGGCCAGATGCGGGCCGCCATCACCGCCGCCACCACCGACCCAACCACGGACATAAGGATGGCCACCAAATAGATGATGATGGCATCGGAGGCCTGTACCTGGTTGGGAATACGGTCGAAGGCGTAGACCTCCGGGTTCCAGACCTGCAGGCTCGGGCTGATCCGCTGCAGCAGGGCCTGGAACTCGTTGATGTAGCGTACGAAGTACACCCCGATGACCGTACCGAGGCCGCCGCCGACAATCCCCACCGCTGCCCCGTAGCCGAGGAAAATCTGGGCCACGCCGAACGCCGTCGCACCCACACTCTTGACGATGCCGATGTCGCGCGTCTTCTGCTGCACGATCATGTAGAAGATACACACCGTGAGGAACACCGCAACGAGGCTGATCACGCCAAACAGAATGGTGACCAGGTACTTCTCCTTCTCGACCGCCCCGATGTACTTGGCCTGCTTCTGTTCCCAGGTCTGGACCTGCACCCTCCGAAGCAGCTCGGGCGTACGCACCTGGTCCAGCCTCGAAACGAAGAAGCTGTCCCATCGCTTTTGCAGCATGTCTCGCGTGGCGATGGCCTGAGCTCGCCCTTCGTATTCAGGCTTCAGCTTGATCTGCACCTGCGTGGTGCGTGC
>JBJKSL010000526.1:0-4966 GCA_046704145.1 Phycisphaerae bacterium | reverse complement strand
ATGAAGGCATTTACGGCCGCAAGCTCGAACGCCTCCGCCGGGACTGCGACGCCGACCGCCGAGCGTTCTACGGGCAAAGCTGAAGACGAATGCAGAATGCTGAATGCTGAATGCAGAATGTAGAATTCAGACTGGTCTTCCTAATTCAACATTCATCATTCATCATTCTCTTCCAGTATGGAGTTGGGATTGTGAGTAACGCTGCCGCCATTCCCGTTGCTGTTGTGGGTACCGGTCACATGGGCCGGCATCATGTTCGGATTTACAGTGAGCTGGCCGAGACTGAGTTGGTCGGCGTGGTGGATCTGGACTTGAAGCGGGCCGGCGAGTTGGCGGACAAGTATGGTACGTCAGCGTATGACTCCATTGATGCCGTGCTGGGTAAGGTCAAAGCGGTCAGCGTGGCGGTGCCTACGGTCGCGCACCTGGAGGTGGCCAGGCCGTTCATCGAGGCCGGCGTGGCCGTGCTGATCGAAAAGCCGTTGGCCCCGGACAGCAAGACGGCTCGGCTGCTGCATAAGCTGGCTCGCGAGCACAACGTGCTGCTGCAGGTCGGACACACCGAGCGGTTCAACCCGGTAGTGCGTTCCTTGCGGAAGATGGAAGTCACACCCAAGTTCATCGAGACCCACCGCATCAGCCCGTTCACCTTCCGATCGGCGGACATCGGCGTGGTCATGGACATGATGATCCACGACATCGATGTGGTGCTGTCGCTGGTGCGGGCCAAGCCGGTGAAGGTTGATGCCATCGGTGTGAAGGTGCTGGCCCGTTTCGAGGACGTGGCCAATGCCTGGGTCACGTTCGACAACGGCTGTGTGGCCAACCTTACGGCGTCGCGGCTGGCGTTGAAGACGGAGCGTAAGATCCGGGTGTTCAGCGAGCAGGCCTATCTTTCGCTGGATTATCAGAAGAAGTCGGGCATTGCCGTCAAGAAGGACGCCAATCTGGACCTGCTCAAGCTGGCCCGCGAGAACGATGCCAAAGATCTGTCACAGTTGGCGGGGATCGACTACAGCAAGCTGGTCAACGTCGAGCCGCTGCTGGTGGACGACGTCGAGCCGTTGCGGGCGGAATTGCAGTCGTTCATCGGAGCCCTGCAGTCCGGCCGCCCGCCGGAGGTTAGTGCCGAGGATGGCGTGGCCGCTGTGGAACTGGCCGAGCAGATCGTAGCCGCCCTCAAGCAGCACCAGTGGGAGCTGCCGGAGGGGAAGTAGACGCGGGAAAGCGACGCGGCGAGGGGGCGACGCGGAGACGCGGCGAGAGAGTACCGGGCGACCTTCGCAGTCTTCCTAGAAGGACTGACCTAATTCATCGACCATCTTGATTCTTGGCACGTGGCGGCCGCCGGTGAAGGCGGTGTTGAGCCAGACCTCGACGATTTCCAGGGCGGCCTCGACGGAGACCATCCGCTGGCCCAGTGAGATCATGTTGGCGTCGTTGTGCTCGCGGCAGAGGCGGGCAGAACGCAGGTCCCAGCACAGTGCACAGCGGATGCCCTTGACCTTGTTGGCCACGATGGCTTCGCCGTTGCCCGAGCCGCCCAGCACGATGCCGCGGTCGAACTGGCCGGCGGCGACGGCCTTGGCGACCGGCAGAATGAGCACCGGGTAGTCACACGATTCGTGACTGTGCGTGCCGAAGTCCTGCACCTCATGCCCCAGCTTGGTCAACAGGGCCTTGATGGCTTCCTTGTAATCATATCCGGCATGGTCTGATCCGATGGCGATTCTCATGGGCGTATTGTACTCGATGGGAAGGGAAAGAGCTATGAGGGGTGAGCTGTTGGCGATTAGCTGTTAGCTATTAGCCGGAGAAGACGGAAGGCAGGAGACAGAAGACAGGAGACAGAAGAAGAGCCTTGGTGGGTTCGTTTTTGCGGTTTGGGTTAAGAGTGCGAAGCCGCAAGCGGCGGATCGCGGTGGGTTCGTTCCTGGAGGAAGCTGTTAGCTGTCAGCTGTTAGCTATCAGCCAGAAATAGAGGCAGCGGTGGGTTCGTTCCTGCAGTTCATTCGATCGGCGCAGCGATTATGCGTGATGCTTGTCTTCAGATGACAAAGATCTTCGGCATAGGGAGAACATGCGCGGTGTACCGGGGCGGGCGGGGGCAGTGCCGCCGTCCAGGGGGGCGACGTGAAACCGAAGGAAGAGACAGACGTGGCGAAGCGGTGACGCCGCGACGCGGCGAGGGGCGAAGAGACAGTCATTGTGGGATCAGGCTGAGTCAGGGAGCTCAACGGGGCTGCCCGCATTCGGGGCAGACGCCGCTCGTGTTGCCTGTGAGGTTGTAGCCGCAGGACTTGCAGCAGCCCTTCCGAGGCGGGCATACGATTCTACGCCATTGGGGGACGACCGCGACTGGAATGCCCATGAACAAACCCATAAGTGGACATGCTGCGGGAATAAGCCAGGGATTTGTTGGTGATCCCCAGTAGTAAGCCGCGACAGGTATGAGCAGGGCGCAGGTGGCCAATCCGCCGCCGGCGATGATGGTCAGATCATCCCTTGAGATGGCAGAGAACGAAACCGCGCCGCAGACAGCCGCCGAGAACAGGTAGCCCGGCAGAAACTGCTCCTCGAAGAAAAACAAAAGTGGTATCTGGGCGAGGGCACAGAGTACGGTCAGCAGGAGGGCAGCGTTCAAGGCCGTTGCGAACTTCTTCATGGCAATGCGGATGCCGGCGTGTGTAATGGCCAACATCAAGGAGGGGGCAGCAAGAGCCTCGGGGCCGATGACATCCGGCGCGCGTTTGAGAAGGTACAGCAACAACAGTCCGCTCAATGTTCCGGCGAGGGGCAGACAAGGTGCAGATCGCGATGATGTAGGATTTGGGGTGTTCTTCTCTCATGCACTCGTCCCGCATTGGCCCAGACGCCGCTGGTGCCACTGGTTTCGCCATGCCGATATTATGCCGCGGAGGTGGCGAGGCGGCAATGTGCGTATAGAGAGAAGGAATAGAGACATCTGCAGCGTAACGGTGTGCACGCGAGGCCCACATGTTCCGGCGTTCACCGGAAGGAACGCATCCCTTCGGGATTGCGGCTAAACGAGTTAGCGATCCAGCAGCCAGTTGCGGTCTATGGTTAGGACTTTCAGGCGGTTCAGGCTGCCCAGTTTTTTGTTGCCGGCGCAGTAGGAGAGGATCGTTTGGTCGCGGGTGAAGGTGATGGAAGTGTAGCAGTACCAGCCTTCGGGGTCAGTTTCGATGGGGCGGCTTTTGCTCCAGGTCTTGCCGTCGTCGTGGCTGATGGCGACAGAGAGCGGCGTTCGCAGGCGGCTGGGCTTGTCCTTGTGGGCTGAGTGGTCGTTCCAGACGGCCAGCAGGTCGCCGGTCCAGGGGATGCGGTGGATGCTGGCGGGGCTGAACTGGGCGGAGATGAGCGGGCCGGGTTCGGGGACGGTCCAGTGCTCGCCGCCGTCGGAGGAGAAGGATTGGTACTGGCGGTTGGTGCTGGTACGCATCCACATGCAGAGCTTGTTGGGCTCGGTCATCTCGAAAACGCCGGGCTCCTGCAGGGCAACGGACTTGTCGGCGGGAGCGGGGACAGGTTCGGCAGCTCTTCGCCAGGTGCGGCCGTTGTCGTCGGACAGGAAGGCCATGCAAGTGGCCTTGGGCGACCAGGTCTTGCGGGTGCCGTCGGGGCAGGGGTGCATGGCTGAGGGCACGACGAGGCGGCCGCTGGCGAGGCGGATCACGCGGTCGTTGTTGACTACGTGGTAGCCGTCGACCACGGTTGCTCGGACGGGGTCGCTGAGGGTGCGGAATTCGTCAGTGGTCCGTCGGACCAGCAGATGGCAGTTCGTGAAGGCGTCGCCCTTTCGCAGGTAGCAGAGCAGCCATTCGTGGTCGCTCAGGCGGACGGTGCTGACGGACATGACGTTCTGGGCGTCGGCGTGGGGGACGATGACGTGGGGCTGGTCCCACTTGCCGGTGGCGGGGCTGCGGGTGGTCATAACGATGTCGGCGGTGGCGTCATCTGCGGGGCCGCCGGTGAATCGGCTGTAGATCAGGGCGAGGCTTCCTCCGCCGAGCTCGACGACGTCGCCCTCGGAGTGGCGAGGGTACTGGTGGTTGGGCTCGATGACCAGTAGCGGCGTTGGGGCGGCCGCTGCTCGGGCGAAGGGGGCAGTGAGGAAGAGGGCGGTCAGGAGGAGGGGAAGAGAATGTAGAATGCTGAATGCAGAATGTTGAATTAAGAGCGCGGGGAGAGAATGCAGAATGCTGCATGCAGAATGCTGAATGTTTGAGAGCTCGGATCTCGGAGGCATAGGGGGATTCTACCGGCGTTGTTGGTCTGAGCTCAAGGAGGTGGCTAATGGGGCGGCGGCAAGTGTTGCCAGGATACCCGTTCGATGCTCCATTGGGTCACAATGGGTGGAGTATCAGCACGAAGGGGCGAAGACCCAAAGAAGTTACGCCTGGGGGCCGATTTCCAGCGGCGGGGCGGTGTTTTTCTCTTGTTTTGACACTCGGATATTTGTATATTTGCTGCGTCAGGCGGTTCGGACGTAACGCGTCCGCTGTCGAACGGCTCTGCTCAGGGGTCGTTCATGGACGGCCTGACTCCCATCTCTGCGATTAGAACAGGAAGGAAGGTTGCCGGGGCCCGGGCCGAGGGTCTTTCCTCTACCGGTCTCGTGGCGGGCACGAAAGAGGTGACGGAAGTATGGCGTTCGACATGAAGAAGTTCATGGCTGTGGGCACCAAGGTCAAGGTTTCCGAGCCGATGGATGTTCCCGAGTATTCCGTGTGGGACGACGACGGCGGACGCACGTCAGCCATGCTCAAGAAGCGTCTGCAGTCCATGTTCTTCCGCGGCAGTAGCAAGCTGGTCGCCGAGATCATGTATGTCGGCAAAGAGTCTGAGCGGGAGCGTCTTCGTCGCAAGGGCCTGGTTAAGATCCGACTCAAGGATCAGGCCGGCTGCATTCTCAACGTGACGGCCGATCCCAGTAAGCTTGTGC
>JBJKSL010000525.1:0-6949 GCA_046704145.1 Phycisphaerae bacterium | reverse complement strand
GCACAGTCCGCAGAGCGCTGCGAAGAGCGCGAAGCAGCTCAAGACCGTCCACGTCCGGCAACTGTAACTCCATCACGATCAAGTCGCACTCGAAGGGTTCTGCATCGGAAGCGGCCAGCCCGAGCTTTTGCATGGCCTCCAGACCGCTGCGGCCTACATGTGTACGCCAGCCGCAAGCATTGAAGGTCTTCTCCATCAGCCAGGCATGGATAGGGGTATCCTCGATCACCAGCACGTGCAGTTCTCCGAGCAACGGCAGCACCTCCAACTCGGCGACATGACTCGAGCCGCACTCTCCGTGATATGAAGGCACCGCTCGGGGCGCATCTATGCCCAGCGTGACTCGTTTATCGCTGATGCGCAGCACCTTGATGGTCACGTTACGACCTATCTGGATAATCTCGTGAAGGGAGCGTCCGATTACAAACATAAGCACTTCCCGCAGTGACGACCGACCAAAGACTTGAGTCCTCTCAGTAGTCATCCTATTCCTCATGCGAACTCCGCTGGAATAAGTCAATCCACTATTCAAGCCCGTCTTTGTTCTCCTGCCGGCCATAGGTTCACTCCCGAGCGACGCTCCGTGAAGAATTGCCCAGAGCAAAGCCTTCCTAGAATGGGCTACCATGCGCTACAACCTTGCCCTGGGATTGGGCCTCGTGCTGGTCGGAGCCTGCGCGCAACCCGGCGTACGCCGCGACGAGCGGGTGGTGTTCTTCCCGACCGTGGGCTATCAGAGCAGTTCCCGCGCGGAGTGGGTGCTGCCCATCCATGGCTGGATCTACGAACAGTCAGTGTGGACTCGCAATCTTGATGACCTTATCGACGCAGTGAGCAACGAAGCCGCAATTGCCCCAGAGCAACGAAAACGCATCGAGCAGCGGCTCAGGCCCTTCGTGGCCAAGAACCAGCAAGGGCGGCACGTGCCGGTCATGCTGGGCAATGCTGTCGTAACCCTCGGCCCTGCGGATCAAAGTGGCCACTTCAGCGACGAGGTACGCGTGCCTGCGGACAGCATCTACGTGAACAGACTGATGCGTGCATCCAATCAAGAACGCAGCGGTGTGCGAAAGCTGCTTGTCCGTGAGTCGCGCAGTGCAACTGCCGGACCATTCAGCGTTGAGTACCGCGCGATTTGCCGGTCGAGCGACGATTCGCGCGAGTTCGCCGGACGTGTGTATCTGCTGCCCGCGACCGGCCTGAGCGTCGTCTCCGACGTCGATGACACCATTCGCATTGCGGACGCCAATAACACCGGCAAGATGCTGAAGAACACATTTGCCGAGCCGTTGCAGGTAGTGGCGGGTATGCCGGATGTGTACGCCAAGTGGCAGCGCGAGCAGGGGGCGGCCTTTCATTATCTGTCCGCCGAACCGGCTCAGTTGGAGCCCACGCTGGCGGAATTCCTGGACGGCAACGGCTTTCCGCCGGGCAGTATATCGTTGCGGACGGTGGACATGAGCAGCAATGTGCTTCGCTCGGTTTTGAATCTCTTTGACGCCCCGCCGAAATTCAAAAACGAAGAACTCGCTTGGCTGATGCAGACCCTGCCCGGTCGGCGATACGTACTGGTGGGCGATTCCGGGCAGAGCGATCCGGAAGTCTACGGCTCCATCGCCCGGAGGTTCCCGCAGCAGGTCTTGATGGTGTTCATTCGCTCGCTAAATTGTTGCACCGATCGCGCTTCCCCGCGGTATACTTCGGCGTTCGCAGGCGTGCCGGAATCCAAATGGATGCTGTTCAGCGATGCGTCCGAACTACGGCGATGGGCTCCGCCACGAGAGGATTCTGGCGTGCGGGAGTTTCGCCGGCCTCCCCTGCCGAGAGCATTGTGGGTGTGGCAGCCAGACGCCGATCCCGCCAGCCGGTACGAAACCTCCTCTACTCACCAACAGCTCGCCTCATCTTGGCCGTGATGGATTGACGCACCTTGAAGAAGTCCTGCCAGGGATCCTTTTTGAGCTTGCTGAGCCGCTGGGCCAGGTTGTCGACTGTAAATGCGTTGGGCGTCAGGTCTGCCGACAACTCGTTCCAGGCAATCGGCGTAGACACCGGCGCACCGGCACGGGCCCGCGTCGAATAAGGCGCAACGGACGTGGCCCCGCGACCGTTGCGATGGTAGTCGATGAAAATGCGCCCGTGGCGTTTGGCTTTGTTCATGACCGCGACGTATTGGTCCGGGTACTCGCGCGAAATGTCTTTGACGATCGCGCCGGCAAAGGCATTGACGTCGTCCCAACTGGGTCTCCGCGTTATCGGCGCGAGCACGTGCAGGCCTTTGCCGCCGGAGGTCTTGACGAAGCTGACAAGGCCGAGATTGCCAAGGTAGTCGCGCACGAGGCGGGCGGCGTCGTTGACCTGCTCCCACGGCACGTCCGGGCCGGGATCGAGATCGAAGACAATGCGGTCGGGTTTTTCGACGTTATCCGCACGGCTCCCCCATAGATGGATTTCAAGCACGCCCATCTGCACCAGGCCGATCAGCCCGTCCAGATCGCGTATCAACACGGTCTGTTCCACACCTTGCTTCTCGCGAATGGCGACACCGTGGACGCTTTTCGGCATGCCCTGCGAGACGTGCTTCTGAAAGAAGCACTTGCTTTGATGGCCGCGCGGGCAGCGCACCAACGCCAGTGGCCGGTCGATCGTGTGCGGCAAGGCCCACTCGGCAATAGTGGTGTAGAAGTCTGCCAGTTGCTGCTTGGTTATGCCCTGTTCCGGGTAGAGAATGCGGGCGGGATTGGTCAGCGTGACGGATGAATGCACGGCCTCATGCTCCGCGGATCGGTTCGCCGCGGCCTGTTCGCGCACGACCTGACGAGGAGGCTTGTCCTCTCGCAGGCCGTGGAACACAGGATGACGCAGCATGCCGTCGTCGGTCCACTCGGTGAACTCCACCTCGGCCACCAGTTCCGGCCGAATCCAATGCGCATGACGGGCGACGCCGCGTTTTTCTCGCAGGTTTACGAAGGGAGAGTCCTTCTCGCTCAGCGGTGCCATGCGTTTTTTGATCTCGTGCAGCAGTTTCTCGTCGAAGCCGGTACCCACACGACCCGCGTACGTCAGCTTGTGGCCATCGTAGTAGCCGAGCAGCAATGAGCCGAACTCGCTACGTGTGCCGGCAGGGTCGGTCCAGCCGCCGATCACGAATTCCTGCCGTTTGATGCACTTGATCTTCAGCCAGAAACGCGAGCGTTTTTGCACGTACGGGCTGTCAACGCGCTTGGAGATTATGCCCTCCATGCCGAGACGGCAGGCGTTGTCGAAGACGGCCTGGCCGTTGCCGCGTATGTGATCGCAGTATTGGATATCCGGCTCGCTCGGGGTTGCCTGCAGTATCTGCTGCAAGAGTTGCTTGCGTTCGAGCAACGGCGATCGACTCAGATCGTAGCCTTCGCAGTAGGGCAGATCGAAGGCGTAATACACCAGGTCCGTACCGCCACGTTTCAAAGCGTTCTGCAGTTTTTGGAAATCGCTTACGCCGTCAGGACCGGGAGCGATAAGTTCGCCGTCGAGGATGGCGTCAGTTAGCAACAACTGTTCGGCGGCAGCAGCGAGGCTGGGCACTTTCTTCGTCCAGTTCTGACCGTTGCGCGTCATCAGCCGAGCCTTGCCGTCTTCGATGATGCACAGCAACCGGTAGCCGTCGAACTTGATCTCGTGTGCCCAGTCATCACCGGCAGGAACGCCCTCGGCCAGCGTCGCCAATTGCGGCCGCAGCGATTTCGGTATGGCGGCCTTGCGAGCACCTTGCACCTCACCGGCGTTCACAGCGTTGCGAGTTTCTCGCCTGGACGAACTCTTCTTGGATCTGCCGCCCGACTTGCGTTTGGAGGATGTCTTGCTCTCCGGCCGATCCGAGTTCCACACCTGCCCGTCTGCATCCGTAGCGATCTGGTCGAGCGTTCGCTTGCTGGTTACGCTGCGAGGTTTCTGCTCCAGGATGTCGGGATCGTCGGCGGAGCGGGCCTGATCGTCGTGCCTCTTAATCAGCAGCCAGTTCTCCTTGCCAGCGGAATCGGTCCGACGCATGCGCGTCAGCAGCCATGCACCCTTGAGTTTACGGCCGCGAAGCGAGAACTCGAGGCGGCCTTTTTTCAAGCCGGCGTCGGGATCGCCTTGAGGTTCCCATTGCCCATCGTCCCAGAGCATAACCGTGCCGCCGCCGTACTCACCTTCGGAGATCGTGCCTTCAAACGACGCGTAGTCCAACGGATGATCTTCAACGTGGACGGCCAGACGCTTCTCGCCCGCAACCATGCTCGGGCCTTTGGGTATCGCCCAACTCAGCAGCACACCGTTGTGTTCGAGACGGAAATCGTAGTGCAGACGCGTGGCGGCGTGCTTATGAACGACGAAACGCCGGCCATGGCGACTCGATGCAACTTTGGCCTTGGGCTCCGTCGTCTTCTTGAAGTTGCGTTTACGTTTGTATTCCTTGAGCTTGGCCACATATCACCCAGCAGAAGGCCGGCAATCCGCCAGCCCGATTGGATGCAACATGTTTGACTCAGCTTGCGCGTTTGCGTTTGGCCTTCTTAGCGGCGGGCTGACGGGATGCAGTTTTGCCTCGCGTCTTGGAGGCTGTTGCGACCGCGCGGCCCTTGCCCGTGCGTTCGACACTACGCTTGAGCAGATCCATGATGTTGATCGTGCCGGCTTCGACCTCGGCGGGTTCGCGGCCTCGCACCGCGGGCGCAGGGGCGGTTTCGCCGCTCTGAGCCTTCTGCTCGATCCACTTAAGCAGTGCTTCGGTGTAATCGTCGTGGTATTTCTCCGGAGCCCACTCCGAAACCATGCTCTCGACCAGCCGCTCGGCCATCTTCAGTTCCTGGGCCGAGATCTTGTGCTCGGCAGGATCGCGGCTGGGAAAATCGAACTCCGCCGGATTGCGCAGTTCATCGTGGAACCGCAATAGCTCCAGCACCATCGCGTCGTCCTGCACGAGCAGGGCGGCCAGGTACTCTCTCGTGCGAATTACGACCTTGGCGATGCCGGCCTTTTTCGTGCGTCGCAGGGTCTCTCGCAACAGGACGTAGCCTTTCTCGCCACGAGCGCCCGGCAGCAGGTAATAAGGCTTGTCCAGATACACCGATGAGATTTCACCCTCCTCCACGAAATCCTGAATATCGATGGTCTGGGTGGCCTCTACGGCTGCACGTTTGAAGTCCTCCTCACCCAGCAGCACAAACGTGCTCTCGTCGTACTGGTATCCTTTGACGATCTCGTTCCAGGGCACTTCCTCGCCGGTCTTTTCGTTCTTGCGCTCGTAGTGGACGGGGGCATTGTTTCGGCTGTCCAACAGCTTGAAGTGCAATTCCTTGCGGCTCTCAGCCGAATACAACACCACTGGAACGTTAACCAATCCAAAGGAAATACTGCCTTTCCATATCGGGCGGGCCATACGCGAACTCCTGATTCGAGGCGTTACACTCGTGCTCTGCTCGTTAATGATTTTACGTAAATCTCACCGACCAGCGGCAGATACTTACGCCTCGCGAGGACGCTTTCGGCCATCCGCGGATTCGCATGATGGGGACCATGCCTAACCGCTGTGCAAGTGAGCCCACGCATTGGCTCGCAGGTTCTGGCCGGGCTATAAGTCAATGGGTCAGACGCTGCGCGATGGAAGTGGCCGGAGTCTGATGCATTCTGGCAAGAGGCGATCTCGACAGCCAGAGCTGCATAGCGGAAGGAGCAGCAACATGATTGGCTGGATTCTCCTGATTATCCTCGTCCTGCTCGTGCTCGGAGCCATTCCCGCCTGGCCGTACAGTCGTGATTGGGGCTATTACCCGAGTAGTGTGCTGACCATCTTGCTGCTGGTGCTGCTCGTGCTGATTCTGCTGGGATTCTTCCCCTACAGAGCCTGATTCTGCCCGGCCGGGGCCGGGATTCGCATCTTCACGTTGTTTTCCCTTCCTGGTGACGCTCGCCGATTGGATTCCTGCCTATAAAGCCACAGCCGCATTCGGCCGAAGGCTGCGATCAGACGGTTGACCGCCCTTCAGTATTCGGCAGTCACAGGGGCTCATATGCAAGTACTTCCAGGGACGCCATATCCGCTGGGGGCCAACTTCGACGGTGCGGGCACCAATTTCTCGCTGTTCTCGGAAATCGCCCAGAAGGTGGAACTCTGCCTCTTCGATGAGCAGGGTAAAGAGACGCGTATTGCCGTGCCGGAGACTACGGCGTATTGCTGGCACTGCTATATCCCCGAGATTAATCCTGGGCAGTTGTACGGTTACCGCGTGTACGGACCGTACGATCTGTCTCAAGGGCATCGCTGCAATCCCAACAAGCTTCTACTCGATCCATACGCAAAGGCAACACACGGTGAGCTCAAATGGGACCAGGCCGTGTTCGGATACTGTTTCGACGATCCCGACGGTCCGCCCAATGAGCAGGACAGCGCCGCATACATGCCCAAATGCGTGGTCGTGAATCCCTTCTTCGACTGGAGCAGGGATCATCCTCCCGACCACACCTTGCACGAGAGTGTCGTCTATGAGATGCACGTCAAGGGCATGACCATGCGAAACCCGGAAATCCCGGAGGACATTCGCGGAACCTACGCCGGCGTAGCCCATCACGCAACCACGGATTACCTCAAGCAGCTCGGAGTCACCGCCGTGGAATTGATGCCGGTGCATCAGTTCGTCCACGACCAGCACCTGCTCGAACGCGGCCTGCGCAACTACTGGGGATACAACTCCATCTGCTACCTGGCTCCGCACCAGGAATACTCGTCGAATCAGGGCCCCGGCCAACAGGTCCAGGAATTCAAAGGCATGGTCCAGGCCCTGCACCAGGCCGACATCGGGGTGATTCTCGACGTGGTCTATAACCACACTGCGGAGGGCAACCATCTCGGGCCGATGCTGTCCTTCAGGGGCATCGACAACGTCGCCTACTATCGGCTCATGCCGGACAGCCCGCAGTACTACAT
>JBJKSL010000524.1:0-5618 GCA_046704145.1 Phycisphaerae bacterium | reverse complement strand
AGGTATGGCCGTCGTAGTACTTGCATCGCAGGTACTTGACATCTGGAGCGAAGAGGTCCTTGTCGGATGTGGGCCCCATCTGCTGCTGCAGGTCCAGTTGGAACTCGCTCTGGTCCTCACCCGGGGTGTCGACAAACTGCACGGCTGGGTTCGGGTTAATGATCCTGGACTGCTCGCGAACCAAGCCACGACACACATCTGTCCCGTCCACATCCTGCACCTGGTCGTCCCACTCGAGGTAGTATGAAACTCGCGTGAGTTCCTGCCGACCAGGCGACGGATCCCCGGTCCAGTTATCGTCGTAGGTGTCGAAGGCCGAACCGTCCGGCAGCTTCATGCGCACGAAAGTCAGGGTGTCCTGCGTCCCCCTGAACCCGCCCAAGCCGTCGGACGGCGTGACGCTGGTGACCGAGCGGATTTCGCCAGCGATCTGCTCCAGAATGGCCCGCATGAGCAACGTCTGACGAATTTTGTTCACCGCCGTATGCTGGGCTTTCATAGTGGTCACGTAGAAACCGTACACGCCCGACATCAGCATGACGATCAGCGCCATCGACAGCACGACTTCAAGCAGCGTGAAGCCTGGCCGTCGTTGCGATCTCAGCTTTGTCCGTGCTTCGTGCATGGTCATCACTACGTCTGACCGATCCGCAATCGGTCCATGCCACATTGCGGGCAGTCACTCACCGTCCGAAGTTGCGTCCGCCGTTGTCGTTTCGATCTCCTGGTCGATTCCGGCCGGGGCGGCCGCCGTTCTGTCGGTTGCCGTCGTTCGCGCCGTTGCCATTGTTCCTGCCGTTACCGTTGTTCCGTCCGCCTCCGAAATCGCGGCCGCCAGAGTTGCGTCCTCCCTGGTTGCGACCGCCTTGGCCATGCCCCGAGCCGTTACCGTCGTTAGCGCCCCCTCTACCGCCGCCTCTGCCGAAATCACGACCACCACCGGGCCCGCGACCGCCGTTATCTCGACCGCCATTGGCGTCCGGCCGCCCACCAGAGCCCGGCCTGCCGTCGCGACCGCCGTCGTTTGGCCCACCATTGCCACCGCCATTATCAGGCTTACCTGCGCCATCGCTGCCCGGCCCGCCGTTTGGACCGTTGGAAGCGTTTCCGGTGTCCGACGCCTTGTTGGCGTCCTTCACGGCGTTGGCCAAGGCGTCCATGCCATCGCCGCCACCCGACATCAAAGCCTGAACCAGCGACATAGCCTCCGCGAAATCCGCAGCCGGCAGCTTGCGGATCGCATCCAGGCTGATGCCGCCGTCTGGCGTCATGATTTCAGGATGCTGCGTCAGGAAGTCCATGGCCTTGCTGAGCAATGCATCCAGCATGGGGTTGCCAGTCCCCCCTGCGCCGATACCGCCGGCAGCGCCGCCGGGAGTGCCACCAGAACCGCCGTCACCCCCGGTGGTCATGCCGTCCATCAGCGCCTGGAGATCTTCCTCCGGTATTCCCATGTCGCGCGAGATATTGATGTCCGCTGGCAGCGGCACCAGACGATACACCGTGCGGAGTATCTGCGTGCCGTCGTCTTCGAAATCGATCTTTCGGTCGGGGGCGCTCTTCTGCGCCTCCGCGTCGGCCGCGTTGTAACCGATTTCCAGAGTGGCCAGATACAGGCCCTGGATCTCGCACGGCTGCAGCTTGATCAGCCACGAGTACCCCGGATAGTAAATGCCGAAGTACCCTTTGACTTGATCTTCGCTATCAGTGAACTCGATATCGCCGCCCTGCAGCTTTGAAGCGACCGTCTCCGCCAGCAGAACGGAGGTCGTCGAGCTCTGCATGCGACGGGTCACATCCAAGGCGGTCGACATCCGCACCCCCACCACTGCCAGACCGAACACCAACAGGCCGAGCGAGATGAGCACCTCGAGCAGAATCGCCCCGTGACGAGCGTCACGAGACTTGCGTCCCGCGCCCCGCGTCTCGCATCCCGCGCACCGCATCTCGTTACTCATTGCGATGCCCCCTTCTCTTGCGACTTCTTGGCGGCCGCTTGCTGCTGTGCGATAGCCGCCTGCTCCGTGGGGCTCGGGCCAAGCATGATGATGTTGGCCTCGGTGATCTTGTCCGGGCTGATGAAGTCCATATGCAGCAGTGGCGAGGCTTCATGCTCCGTGAGCACTTCGACCTCTTCATTCAGCAGCGCCCGCTGGAACCACGCCTGACCCGTGCGGCCATCGACTACGACGTGATAGATCCTGAGCATGTCCGACTCGGTCAGCTCGGCATCTTGCGGCAGATCTGTCAGGTAGAACGTGACCGTGTCGCAAGTGCCGTCAGGATTGAACGTCAGCGGCACAAACTCCGTCTTGCCCTCGTCGGTGATCGGCGGGCCGGCTATCGGCGAGCCGCCGACATTGTCAAAGCTGGGCGGCCCCGAGCGAAGGGCCACGCAGCGCACTCCGCTCCGCAGTTGATTGCCGAACAGCACATCCTTGCCGTTATATAGCACGGGCCTCTTCGCCCAGTCTTCATCGACGGGCACAAAGGAATCAGGAAAATCGATGGGCCGATCCTGGCGGTAGACTTCCGGCTGCTGGGTCTCGGTGGGAACGTCGGTTTCCTTGTCGGCCTCTTTGTCCAGCGGGTCGGGCGTGCCGGGGAACTGCACCCGATACTTGATGCCGTCCTGCATGGCTCTCGATCGGCACATGATCAGCAACGAACGCAAACCGTCGGCGGAACTCTCCAACCGCCGGGACTGCATCATCTTCTGCAGGTCGGGATACACGAACGCCATGATCAGCCCCAGGATGGCGATCACGACGATGATCTCGGTGAGCGTGAATGCTTTCCTGGACTTCGTGAACATCATTGCAGTAGTTCCAGAGTTCCAGGGGCCAAGATTCCAGAAGGAGCCCGTGCTCGGCTCTTCACTCAACATTCAGCATTCTGCATTCAACATTCTCTTCACAATGCACCGGAGGCTCATCCGGCCACGCCCATGGACCGGATGAGCCACCGATGAACATGCGCGGAACTACTCCTTGGTGTAGTTCGCGATATCGTCGTCGGTGCCTTCCTGCTTGTCCGGCCCGTTGCTCCACAGGTCGTAGGTGGACTCGTTCACCGCACCGTTGCTGCCTTCCTTGTACTGGATGTCGCCGCCCCACGGATCCTTCAATGCCTTGGGATCCTTGAGATAGGGGCCGGCCCACTTCTTGGCCTCTTCCTCGTCGTCCGGCTTCTGCGTCAGCTCGGACAGCTCTTTGGGATAGCGGCCGAGGTCCATGCGGAAGGTATCGATGGCCATGGCGATCGGTCCGCTGTTACCGATCATGCTCTGGGCCAGCTTGATCTCCTGGTTGCGCTGCGTGTTGATGAAACTCGGCACCACGAAGGCTGCCAGCAAGGCAATGATGGCCACGACGACCAGGATTTCGAGCAGCGTAAACCCACGACGCCGCCCATTCGCTTTCCGTCCGTTCGTTCTCATGTCCGCTACTCCTGTCCTTTCTTCAAGTCCGCAAGATTGTCTGAGCCGGGCTCTGTGAGCCCGGTGCCCATGCCACCGGTTTCACATAAACCGGCTCGGATTTCCAAAACTCATATCAAGCCCCGTTGGCCGCCGCCGACATCCGCAAGATCGGCACCAGCAGCGCCATGGCGATGGCAAACACCACCACGGCCATGACCAGCAACATCAACGGCTCGAGCAGTCGCACCGCCAGGTCGATCTGCCGCGCAGTGCGTGCCTCGTTCGAGTCGGCGATCTGCACCAGCACCTTCTCGAGGTTGTTGCTTTCCTCGGCCACCGCAATCATGTCGATGATGTCCGCCGGGAACAGCCCGGAGGAGCCCAACGGCTGGGCCAGAGGCTCGCCACGCTGCACGTTGTCGGCCGCCTTGTTGATCTCGTCGGCCAGAATACGGTTGCCGGCCGAGTCCTTCGAGATCTTGAGGGCCTGCAGAATCGGAACGCCATTGTGCAGCATCGTGCCGAGAATTCGGCAGAAGCGGCAAACCGAAACCATCAACACCACCGGCCCCACTATCGGCGCCTTTAACCGAAAGCGGTCCATCGCCAACTTGCCCTGCTCGCTCTTGAGCAACGGCACGACGACAATCGTAATGATGACCAACGCGCCGAGAACGTAGTGACCGTCGGCCTTAAGGAAGTCCGAGGTAGCAAAGAGCACGTCGGTGATCCAGGGCTTCTGAGCTCTCTCCAGGAAGCCGCGAATTTTCGGCACCACGGTGAGCATCAGCACGGTCACGACCGTCACGCCCGCGCACATCAGCACGCAAGGATAGATCATCGAGCCGATCAGCTTGTTGCGAAGCTCGTCCTGCCGCTCGGTGAACACCGCGATACGCGACAGCACGTCCTCCAGGAACCCGCCCTGCTCGCCGGCACGTACCATGGCGATGGTCAGATCGCTGAAGATGTTCGGATGCTTCGCCATCGAGTCGGCCAACGTCTGGCCGCCGGAAACATCCGTGTAGATCTCTTTGAGGATCTCGCTCAGCAGCGGACTGGACGCGGTGCGGGCCAACACGTCGATCGACCGCAACACCGGCACGCCCGCCCGCAACAGATCCGCGAGCTGCCCGTAGAACGTCGTCAACTGCTTGAGCTTGATCTTCTTGCGACCGCCGGTGAACGTCGGCCGGTCCGCCTTGCCCCCCTCACTCACGTCGATGGGAAACAGCGAACGATCATCCAACATGCGCAGAGCAGCCTGACGACTCTCGGCCGTGAGCACTCCTGTCACGGTCTGGCCGTTCATGCTCTTCGCTTTGTAGGAATACGTCGCCATCACTCTACCCCGGCGAGATCACCACAACCGCACATCCCGGCGAGCCGGCCCGCCCTCGGACCGGTGAACTCACCACATCCGCCCGTCTCGTCGAGCCCTCGGCGGTCTCAATACCCTGCAACCAACTTCCGGTACGTCTTGAGCCGGCATTGGTTTGACAATCGACCTTCCCTGGTCGCATCGTCCTGCTCCGGCGACACTGTGAGGGGCGGGCCTCCCGCCTGCCATTTCAGCCGTCCCCGCGAGCGGCCCGACCGAGCCCTGCGGAGCATCCAGCCGGAGCTTACTCTAATTCCTGCAAGCAGTTAAATCAAACCCGGCACAAGCCGGCCCTCGCAGCGAGGCAACAATTTGTGACGACGCACTGGTTGCACTCGCCACCTTATACCCCGCCACCCCGTTTTGCGCTGCAAGTTGAGACCAGACAGGCGCCGCGTCCTCGCCAAACACGGCCACCCCAAGCCCGATTGCATCAAAGACTTACGGACGATCCGACACGAGAGGAGAACGCCCTCCAGCCAACAATCGCCGCGTCCAGAATCGTCCGGCGCCCCTCGATCGATTATCCTAATGACGTGAATCTCGTGCTTATCGGCTTCCGGGGTAGCGGCAAGTCCAGTGTGGGCCGGCAGTTGGCCAGACACATGGGCTGGTCGTTTGTGGACACCGACGCGCTGATAGAGCGACAGTCGGGCACGACCATCCGAGAGATCTTCGCCGACCACGCCGAGGAAGGTTTCCGCCAACTGGAACGCGGCATCATCGCCGATGTCTCGCGAGGCGACCGGCAGGTGATCAGCACGGGAGGCGGTGCGGTCCTCTGTGACGAGAACGTGGCCGCCATAAGAGCCTCCG